>CAZFHF010000013.1:0-8223 GCA_964518655.1 uncultured Bacteroidales bacterium
ATTCTCTTCTGGGAGGTACTTCATCTCCCATTAACATTGAAAATATCCTGTCTGCTTCTGCTGCACTTTCAATAGTAACTTGTCTCAATGTTCTTTTTTCAGGATTCATGGTAGTATCCCAGAGTTGTTCTGCATTCATCTCACCCAGGCCTTTATATCTTTGAATATGTATGTTCCCTTCTGTACCTTTATTAAATTCAGTGGCAGTATCTTTCCTGTTTTCCTTTTCTTATCAGATATAGGGGAGGGGTAGCAATATATAAATGTCCTTTTTTTATTAAATCTTCCATATGACGATAGAAAAAGGTCATAATAAGTGTAGTAATATGGCTTCCGTCGATATCAGCATCTGTCATTATTATAACCTTGTGATATCTTAGTTTTTCCATATTAAGCTCTTTACTGTCATCTTCTGTGCCAACTGATACACCAAGTGCCGTGAATATATTTTTTATTTCCTCATTGTCGAATATTTTATGGGGCATTGCTTTTTCCACATTCAATATTTTACCTCTCAAAGGCAGTATTGCCTGGAATTTTCTGTCGCGTCCCTGTTTCGCTGTTCCTCCTGCTGAATCACCCTCGACCAGGAATATTTCACTCACTGAAGGATCCTGATCAGAACAATCTGCCAGTTTTCCGGGTAATCCTGAGCCGGATAACACATTCTTTCGCTGTACAAGTTCCCTTGCCTTTCTTGCTGCATGCCTGGCCTGGGCAGCAAGTATTACTTTATTAACTATAGTTTTTGCATCTTTTGGATTTTCTTCAAGGTAATGGCCTAACACTGCACTTACTGCCTGATCTACAGCTCCCATCACTTCAGAATTTCCTAATTTGGTCTTTGTCTGCCCTTCAAACTGTGGCTCAGCAACTTTAATTGAGATAATTGCTGTTAATCCTTCCCTGAAATCATCACCATTGATATCAAACTTTAATTTTGATAGTAATCCTGATTTTTCAGAATAATTTTTAAGTGTACGGGTTAATCCTCTTCTGAATCCCGCCAGATGAGTTCCTCCTTCAATTGTATTGATATTATTTACGTAGGAATGGATATTCTCAGAAAATGATGTATTATACTGTAATGCAATTTCTACGGGTACATCATTTTTTATAGTCTCTATATTTATTACATTACTGATTAATTTTTCCCTGGTGGAGTCAAGGAGCTCAACGAACTCTTTTAATCCATGTTCGGAATAAAACGATTCCTGCCGGTATTTTTCGCCATTCCCGTTTTCCTTCCCATTTTCTTCGAGCTCTCTCAGGTCAATTATCGAAAGCTTAATTCCTTTATTTAGAAAAGCTAGCTCTCTTAATCTTGATGAAAGTATTTCAAAATTAAAATCCGTTGTAATAAATATTGTATTATCAGGAGTGAAAGTAACCTCTGTTCCAGTGCGATCTGTATTGCCAGTTTCTTTAACATTATACAGAGGTTTTCCCCTTTCGTATTCCTGCTTATATATTTTACCATTACGATGGACTATAACAGACAGATGCGAGGATAATGCATTTACACATGAAACACCTACACCATGCAATCCACCGGATACTTTGTATGAATCTTTATTGAATTTGCCGCCTGCATGCAGGAGAGTCATAACCACTTCCAAAGCTGATTTCTTTTCTTTCTCATGAAGGTCGGTTGGTATCCCGCGACCATCATCTACTGTAGTAATAGAACCGTCACTGTTAATGGTAACTTCAATATTCTTACAATATCCTGCAAGGGCTTCATCAATAGAATTATCAATTACTTCATAAACCAGATGATGTAAACCCTTTGTGCTTATATCACCAATATACATTGCAGGTCTTTTCCTGACAGCTTCAAGACCTTCCAGCACCTGAATGTTCTCTGCGGAATATACTCCATTGTCATTTGAATTCTGAAATCCCTTATTATCTTTTTCTGTCTTTGCCATGTCTTAATCCTCTGTTAATATTTCAAAATCAATACTTACTATTTTAATTTAATGATGGGTTAAATAATTAGCTCCTGCCGGTCAGATTAGATGGGTTATTTAAGCTATAGCCTAAAAGGATATATAAATTTTGTTAGCGTTGTTATTCCCTCCTGATTTAATTGTTAGCCTGTTAACAAATATAGTAAATTTTATCCATTATATTATCAAAAAAAACCCTATAAATCAGTGAATTATCAACAAATAATCAACAAATTAAAGCTTTGTCTGTAAAGGATTTATAAGTGGTATAAAAAACCGGAAATTTTTATAGTTTATACGTAAATCCCAGCAGGAAGTTGAACCTTTGTGAAGGATATTGATTCCACAAATAATACTTCGCTGAAGTTATGTTATACAGGCTGATATAGCCTGATAATATTTTAGAATAGCGGTATTCAATGCCAAAATTAAGATCAGGAATAGTCTCAAGTTTAAAATGATCATCTGCCGGATCGTAGGATTTAGCATATCTTTCTCCAATAACAATAAAATCAAGATCAAACAATATCTTATCTCTAAGGTTATATGACAGGCTTAAATTAATATCATACTCAGGCTTATGCCAGGGCTTTTCTTCATTTGTCATCACATAATTATAATAATTACCTTGTAATAATACATTTATTTTTTCAGCCAATTCAAAATCTATCTCACCGCAATATTTTATTAACTCGACATCGTCATACACTACAGTGAACTGGTTAGCGTATTCCAGGGTTGTGTCATTAATAAAAAAATGCATGTCATCTATAACAGAATAAGTAACATCAAACCTATACATGCTTGTTGAGCTTAGCTCACCTTTCATTCCTGCATAGGCTACCAGTCTTTGTTTTGATTTACTGACATTCAGTCCGGGTGTGATAAAAGGATTTTCACTGACAATACTATTGTAACTGTTTATATTCAGGTAACCGTCAATACCAACATATGGGACAAGTATTTTTTCAACTACATTAAATTGTAAGCTGGCTCTTGGATATATATAAGTTTTTGTTTTATTTAATATATCAACAAAAACATTAAATCCAAGGATAACTTTCCATTCAGGCGTGCTTTTGCTAATCCAGTTATTTGCTTCTATTACAGTGTGGTTAACAGAGTCTATGGATTCACTTCTCATGAAGCTTGTTACAGAAGCATCTATGCCAACCAGTTGCTTGCCTGCTGTTTTTTTAAGTCTGCCTGCCAGTATTATTGTATTTTCGTTGTTCTTATGCTTGTCATTGAAATAATCAAATCTCAGATTAACATTATAATTTAAATGTGATGAGTCAAGATCCGGGGAATAAATACGTGTTGATGCGCTTAATAATAAATAATTTTGTTTTATTTCTTTTTTGTCTATATCAGGAAATGTATCATTGGGAATTTCTGTGTTGTATCCATAATAGTGCATTCCATCCCTGTTCAGATTCAAATTCCCTGAAAGAATGGCTTTATCATCAAAGAATTTTTTACCAAACAAACTAACCATATTATTGCTGTATCCTGCAGGGACTTTTTCCCCGTTATCAAGTTTAAGTCTGGCAGGAGAAGATTTATGTTTTACCCACGCACCTATTGCATATTCTTTAGAGCGCAGGCTGCTATAACTGTATTCGGCAAGAGGAGTAAAATAATTTCCAAGGCCCAGCTTTATATAGTTATTATACAACTTTGTTAGAGGGATAGTCATCTTGGCAGGATTGATTTCCTTTGGTTCAAATTCAGTTTTTATGATTGTTGGCAATATAGAGTAATTAAAGGATGGTGTGATTTTTACCGTATCATCTATTACCGGAAGCATATTGATTTTAAAAGCATCTGATATTGTTGGTTCATAAGGTTTAATTACTATTACATCCCTGCTAATTTCCTGAGCAGGCAAATTACATATAAAAACCAGTAATAGTGCGGTTAGTGTAATCTTTATCAATAATTTCATCTTAAACAAATAAATATTTAATAATCATTACTTAAGCGGTTTACTCTTCACCAATATTTATCTCTATATCCTGTTTTTCTATAAATTTCTCATCTGCCTCTTGTTTCCTGACCAGTTTTTCTTTCTTTTCCTCTGCGATTTTAATAATATCATCATCTGATTCCTGATAGTAGTCTATTATGCTCTGAAGGGTTTGTATTGCCTGAAAATCATCACCTTTATCAGCAAATATATCTGACCAGAGGATAAAGCTTTTAGCCATCCAGTACTGGTGGGGAGTAGTTTTTTCTGTAAAATCAAATATCTCTTTTTCAGCTTTTTCGGGCTCCTTGCGTATATAATATATTTCTGCAATCCTGAATTTTGATTCTGCTCCTTCAGCACTGTTTACCTCGACGGCAATTTTTTGAAATTCTTCCAGCGCCAGCATCAACCTGCCTTTTGCCAGCAATGATTTTGCAAGTATAAATCTTGCTTCACGCTGCAGGACATCTGAGATCTTATCAGAGCCAATAACAATTTTTGAAGCATTAATAGCTTCACTGTAATCTTCCAGGTGATAATAACATCGCATTAAGCCGACACGCGCTTCATGCAAGTTGTTATTCAATTCAGTTACTTCTTCCAGCCTTTTATAGTAGTCAGCTGCTTCAGCATATTTTTTTTGATTGAATTTTATTCTTGAAGCACCGAGCAGAGCCTGCTCGGTATAAATATTCTTGGGTTTCCCGATTATGTAATTAAATGACTTAATTGCTTCATCATATTGTTTGAGCTGGTAGTTGCAATCACCTTTATAAAAGTGGGCGCTAAGGATAAAGCTGCCTTCACTGTATTTTTCAATATATTTTTTAAAACTTTGCGATGAATGCTCACAATCACCCGACATATAAAGTTTTTCAGCCGTTATATAACTCAATGAATCCTGTTCTTTCACATCAACTTTAGCAAAATCACCCAGGCTGTTGACATAATCGAAATAAGTATCAATATCATTCCTGTCAACGCAAATGTTTTTTATGCCTTTAAGGGCACTCTGGGCTTCGCTTGTTCCCGGATAATCATTTACTACTTTTTTGTACAATTTCATTGATTCCTCAGTATTATCAGCATTATAGTAAATAAGGCCAAGTTTTATTAATGCCTTGCTGACGTAACTGCTATGGGGATATGCGGTTATGATCTTCTTATAATTTGAAATAGCTTTTTCAGGTTCCTGCTTTGATACATAGCTTTCTCCGATTTCATAAAGTGCGTCATCTGCAAAGGCAGAATTAGGATAATTACTGAGAAGCTTTGTCAAATTCTGTATCTTTTCCTCATATTTGTTATTCACACCCAGTGCCAGGCCTTTTTGAAATATTGCATAATCAACATCATAATTGCCTGCCTGTATGCTCCTGTCATAAAAGTCAATTGCAGAATAATAATCAGTTCTGATGAAGAAGCAGTCTCCAATTCTGTTAAATGCATCCCCTACAGTAATATCATTGCTCCCCTTGACCAGTCCCGTATATTTCCTGAACCATGAAGCTGCCTCAGGGTAATTTTTCTTTCTGAACCAGGTATAACCTATATTATAATGTGCAAGATTGAATTCTTTCTGGTTGAATGATACAGGTTTTTCAATAAAGCGGTTATAGTTTTCCAGTGCTTTATCATAATCTTCCAGCCTGTAATATGCTTCACCCCTCCAGTAATACGTCAGTGCTTCAAGCCTGCTGTTATAACTTCCATATTTCACTGAACCGTTGAATAATTTTATGGCCTCATTGAATTTTAAATTATTAAACAACTCAAGCGCCCGGTAATAAGATATTTTCTGGTATGCTTTTTTTATATCGTCGCTCTTGCTTTTTATGTTATCTATTGATGCTAATGCAAGCCTGTAATTTTTGGCATTCAGATATGCCATAACCAGGTAATTATATGCTTCATCAGTCCTTTGTGAATTCGGGTAAAGCCTGATGTAATTGTCAAAGGCTTCAATTGCCTCGTTAAATGGTGAATATGACAGCTCATATGTTACCAGGGCATAGTTGAATAGGGCATCTTCCTTGATACCGGCATCAAATTCCAATTTTGATGCTGAGGCAAATGCCATCCTTGCCTCGTTCTTTTTATTGAGTTTCAAGTAACAATCCGCCAGATGGTAAAGTGCATTCTGACAAAGAAAGGTATTTCCACTGGAAAGTTTTGCAAACATATCTGATGCTTTTTCAAGCTCTCCTGATTTATAATAAGCATATGCCAGCTGGTATTTATCCTCCTTTGTAACATATTCAGTATTCTCCATGTATTTCTCCAGGTAAGGGACAGATTCCCCATACCGCTTAAGCATGTAATATGATTCACCAGTTATTCTTGCAACTTCAGCCAGCCTTTTTTCAGTGACGCTTTCCATTAATCCCGGGGCATACTCAATTACCTTATCATACTTTTTCTGACGAAAATATATTTGGGTAATATAATATGGCACTATTGGTGAGAATGTTTCATCATCAGTAAGCTTTAAAAATCCATTAAGTGCAGTCTGATAATTTTTCTGGCTGTAAGCAATATGTGAGTAATAATAGTTGGCAGGTGCAGTATATTTGGTATCTTCATCTTTTATTTCATTAAATGCCAGCCTGGCATTGTCAAAATCCTCTTCAATAAAATAACTGTGACCGGTCTTAAAAATACATTCTGCACGATCTTCGCCGTTAAGCAGGTTTTTCTCTATCTTATTATAATATGTTATTGCCTTATTGTATTTTTTCTGTGTATAGAAATATCCTGCAAGATTAAAATATGCCTTATTAATAAGGGGGTGTTCAGGATTTTCAGCTGCAAATGAGTTTGTTAAATATTCCGCATCTTCATTAAACAGCTTTATGGCGCACAGTGCTGAATAATACTGTGAGTTTGCCTTTAATACCGAATTCTGGTTGCCGTAATAATCATACGCTTTCTTAAAAAACTCACCGGCAGGTCCATAGCTTTCCTTGCTGAACAGCTCCATGCCTTTCTTATAATATTCATTCTCATGAATATGGTAGAGAGTCTGCTGTGAATAAGCTGTAACCCTTAAAATAAAACTGAGTACAAATATTTTGATTATTACCTTAATATTCATCATATTATTATTTGATAGATGCATAAAATTACAGATTAAAAACGATCAATACCGGCAGATTATTTCCCTTTTAATTAACAGAAAAGAATTAGTTATGAAGAACTATAAAAAATATCTGTCAAATTCCTGCTAACAGTAATGATTATTAATATAAATGCAGGAATAATAAATTTTTCGTATTTATTATCAACATGATGTTAACTGAAAGTAGCAATTAACTTCTTCTAAAATATTATATTTGTTTCAGTAATTTAAGCAATAGCTTATCATTAATAATTAGCAGGAGGTTGAATATGCCGGATTGCGGCAACACTCTGTAAATAAATAAAATATATAATGCAAAGCAGTGAGCCTGAACTTAATAATAACATTATAACCTTTAATGAAGTATCAATTTTTCATGATGATCACCTTGTATTATCAGATGTAAGCTTTAATGTCAGCAATGGAGAATTTGTTTATCTGATTGGAAAAGTTGGCAGCGGAAAGACCAGCCTGATAAAAACAATTAACGTTGAACTACCTTTAAAAGTTGGTACTGCCAGTGTGGTAAACTATCAGATTGACAAAATAAAAAGAAAGCAAATCCCGGGATTACGCAGAAAGCTTGGTATAGTATTTCAGGATTTTCAGCTACTGATTGACAGATCAGTTTATGAGAATCTGCTATTTGTCTTAAAGGCTACAGGATGGAATAATAAAAAGGAGATTGACGAAAAAATAACTGAGGTACTTAATAAAGTAGATCTTGACTATAAGGGGTATAAGATGCCGCATCAGTTGTCAGGGGGTGAGCAGCAACGGGTAGTCATAGCACGTGCCTTGCTTAATGATCCTGAAATTATACTTGCTGACGAACCTACAGGCAATCTTGATCCTGAGACTTCCGAGGGCATAATTAAAATCCTGAGAGGTATAAGTAATACCGGCAGGGCAGTGATTATGGCAACACATAACTATACTCTTCTTAAGAAGTTTGATGCCCGAACACTGAAATGTGAGAATGGCAAGTTATCAGAAGTGGATAAGACTTCGGAGATAGATTTTAGTATGCTTGAGTAGGTTACTGGTTACAGATCCATAAAAGGGACAGCGCCCCCTTGTTATAAATCACAAATAACAAACCACAAATCTCAAACTGCGAATAACCAATAACGAATAACCAATAACGAATAACCAATAACGAATAACCAATAACGAATAAC
>CAZFHF010000013.1:8323-20835 GCA_964518655.1 uncultured Bacteroidales bacterium
CGAATAACCAATAACGAATAACCAATAACGAATAACCAATAACGAATAACCAATAGCGAATTTCTAATTTCCAAACGGTTTTGATAATTATAAAATTATCTATAAAAAAGTGTGAGAAATACTCCTGTTTTTGTATATTTATTTTAATTAAAGTTGATTATAATCTGATTTACCAAAAGCCTGAAATTAGAAAAGCGCAACCCTTTTAGGCATTTTTACATCTGATTGATAAGTTAAATGAAATTAAGTAGTATGAGAAGTTTTATTGTTTTATTATTAGTACTGTTCCCTTTGATTAATACATGTACAAAGGACAATGATCCATTGATGCAGATTAGAATGATTGCCTGGGATTATTTGACCGTACATCAAAAATCAACTGTAATTGTAAGCTGGAAAGAAGCGCCAGTAGAAGTAACAACTTACAATAATATAAGTGTTTATGCTGTTAGATTTAACACTTCAGATGATCCTATACTTGGCCCGATTATAGTATATGTTGATAAATCGTCAAAGTTAGTACTGGGGCAGGGATTGAGAATGTAAAATTTCATAGCAATAGCGCTGAGGCCAATATCACTAATAATTCATTTCCGTGGGGGTACTCTTGGTTTAATCCGTTCATTTGCATAACTTGCGTCTAACCATTCAAGCACGTGTTTAGAATAATTAAACGAATCACATAAACAACCGTTAATGACTATGTTTGCAGGCAATCTATTAAATCATTATAACACTAAATATCTCTAACAATAAAAACTAATATTTATGAAAAAACCGGGATTAAAATCATTACTGGCATTGGTTTGTTTTTTTATTACATTATCAGCATGCCAAAGAGATGACAAAGTATTCAACCTTGATACTGAAACAAAACTGGTAGAAAAGGCTATCCATAACAGTATCGGTTGGGCAAAGACCAAGGATATAGATTTGTTGTACAGCGTAATTGCCAATGATTCGAATTATCTTGAAGTTCATCCGAACGAAAGGGTAGTGAAAGGCTTCCAGGAGTTTAAGAAAGCCGAGCAATTCTGGATGAGTCCTGATTTCAGGGCAGTACGATATGAAATTAAGGATTTAAAAATAAGCTTCTCAGAGTCAGGCGACGTTGCCTGGTTTTTCTGTATGCTGGACGATATTAATGAGTGGAAGGGCCAGCCTGCCAGCTGGGAGAACACAAGATGGACAGGGGTGCTGGAAAAAAGAGATAACAACTGGATAATTGTTCAGATGCACTTTTCGTATGCCGGCAGTTAAAAATATTAGGGACAGATTAATAAATCGAAATGACATAACTAATAAGCAAACATACTATTAACTTAAAAAGGCAAGATAAGATGGACAGAAGAAAAAGCATAAAGCTTGGAGCATCGATAGTTGCCGGTATGGCAGTTGCCCCGGGAATAAGTGCCTGCAAAAGGACTACACAAGGCCAGGCTATGGAATCATTCTGGGATGTGGTGAAACACAGGCCGTTTATCTGCCCCTGCATATATTGTTGTCCTGAGCGATGAACAAAGAAAATACCCGTCTTATAACCAGCATGACGGACCGCTTGCAGCCGGTTACCTTTTACTGGCCGCCCGCGCACTGGGTTACGGAACTGTATATATGACCGATTCCATACCTGTGGAAGCAACAAAGAAAGTCCTGAATATCCCTGACCGTTATACAAGGGTGTGCATAACACCCGTTGGAGTCCCTGTTGAATGGCCTGTAAAAGAGAAAAAAGAAATTAATGAGTTTATCATTAGAGAAAGTTTCCAGTCAGAAAAAGTATGAAGTTTGAATAATGTTTGAAATATATGCCTGTTTTAGTAAATTTATTGAAATAAAGTCCGGATCATACATAATTTTTCAGCAAGCAAATAATTAAAAATTAATAAGATATGGATCATAAGTTTAAACCGGAAAGTCTGATGATGTCTTACGGCTACAAGCCTGAATTATCAGAGGGCGCGATAAAATGTCCTATATTTCAGACCTCAACCTTCGCATTCAAAACAGCAGAAGAAGGTAAAGCTTTTTTTGAGTTAGCCTATGGAACAAGAGAGAAATTGCCTAATGAGGAATTAGGATTAATATACAGCCGTATAAACAATCCGGATCTGGAAATCCTTGAAGACCGCCTGTCCCTTTGGGACAACGCAGAAGATTGTGCAGTATTTGAAAGCGGAATGTCAGCAATAACAACTGTGCTTCTGGAATTTTTACAACCCGGTGATTTATTCCTTTACAGCAGGCCTATATACGGAGGTACAGATCACTTTATTCATCAGTTCTTGCCAAAAACCGGAATTAAAACACTCGGCTTTAAGCCGGGACAAAAACGGGATGAAATAATTAAAATATTGGAAGATTCGGGAAATCCGGAGAAATTAAAGCTTATTTTTCTTGAAACACCAGCCAATCCGACAAATGAATTGATTGATATTGAATGCTGTAAAAGTATTGCACAGCAATTTAGTAAGTCTGACGGTGAGGCTCTGGTAGCGGTTGATAATACATATATGGGACCGTTGTGGCAACACCCTCTTAAACACGGCGCTGACCTGGTTATATATTCTGCAACCAAATATATTGGAGGTCATAGCGATATAATCGCAGGTGCAGTTCTTGGAAGAAAGGAATTAATGAAACGTGTAAAAACACTGAGAACATTTTTTGGCAATATGGCAGGTCCGTGGACAGGCTGGATGTTAATGCGAAGCCTGGAGACGCTGAAAATAAGAATGGAACAACAGCAAAAAAATGCTGTTGAAGTAGCAAATTTCCTGAATGAACACCCTAAAGTTAAGAAGGTTAATTACCTGGGTTTGATAAAAGAGGGAACAAGAGAATATGAAATTTTTAAAAAGCAATATTCGGGGACTGGCGCGATGTTATCTTTTGAACTGAAGGGAGGAGAACGTGAGGCATTTAAATTTATGAATTCCCTGAAAATGATAAAGCTGGCTGTAAGCCTTGGCAGTACGGAATGTCTGGCTGAGCACCCCAGGACAATGACTCACTCGGGAATTGATGAAGAACATTTAAAAGAAATGGGAATAACAGATTCACTTGTACGAATATCAGTAGGTGTGGAAAATTACAAAGATATTGTCTGGGACATTGAACAGGCATTAAATGAAATATAGTAGATATAGTAAAGGATTACAGGTAAGATTTTAGAAAATACAAATCTTAAAATCTCCAACCTCCAGCCTCTAACCTATATTCAATTTTTTTTGATTATTTTCGTTAGCAATAATATTGAATTTATAGCCTGATGAACCACAAATCAAAGGTGTGTATGATTTCATGCACACATGGCTTGTTTGACGACCGCATTTACTGGAAAGAAGCCCTGTCATTGAAAGAACACGGATACAATGTCTGTCATTTGGGTGTTGGTAATGAAGACAGGGAGTATGAATCAGTACACGGAATTAAACTTATACTTGTTAGAAGGAAGCATTATTATGATAATCCATATATTGATAAGTTATACAGAATATTAACCTTTAAAAGGAATATATACCAGACATTATACAAAAAAGCAGCTGATATCAGAGCAGATATTTATCATTTCCATGACCTCCAGATAAACAGGATAGGTAAAAAACTTAAGCACCTCAGTCATAATCCCAAAGTTATTTACGATGTTCATGAACCTTATCCAACAACAATAAGATATACTGTTTCCAATAATATCCTGTTAAGACTAATACACTGGATTTATTCGGTATTTATTTATTACAGGGAATTAAAATGCTCTAAATATTACGATTATATAATAACAACAGAAGAAAATGTATATAATAAGTTTAAGAAATATCTCAAGACCAGTAATGTTGATATAATATACAATTATACTGACCTGAATTCAAAGGTGGAATCAATTCCTGTTGATGAGAGGGAATATGATGCAATATATTGTGGGGGTATAAAACGGATCAGGGGGATATATATTATAATCGAGACGATGAGAATTGCCATAATGAAATCACGTAATCTGAAATTTTTGATAATCGGACCAATACTGGAAAATAAACTAAAAAAGAAGATAACTGAATTATTGGAAATGTACCAATTAACGGAACATATAATTATAAAAGAGCCTGTGCCTTATGACAAAGTAGCGGAATTTTATAACAAAAGTAAAACCGGACTGATAATATTTCTGGATAACCCTATTCATCATGTTATTTTACCTATAAAACTTTTTGAATATATGGCTTTTGGGCTTCCTGTAATATGCTCCGGTTTTGGACATATGGCAAAATATACAACCGTGAACCAGACAGGAAAACTTATCAATCCTGCAGATCCGGAGGATATATATAATGCTGTTGTGCAGGTTCTGGATGATAAGGCTGTTTATAAACAGTATAGTGATAACAGTAAAAAAGCCGCAAAAGAAAAATACAGCTGGAGCCTGATGGATAAAAAACTTAACGATATATATTCAAGTATTATTTAAACACTGGTAAATTCAGAGTGAACATTGCATCAGTTTAATTACAGAACATTTATTAAAGATTTTGGCTGGTACCTGGCCGGGACTGTTTTGCCTATGCTGGTTGGTTTTGTCCGATCTCCCATATATACCAGAATCTTTACTCCCGGGGAATATGGTTACTACTCGCTGGTTTTTATTACATACAGCTATCTTTCAATAGCTTGCTATTCATGGTTAATAAGTAGTTTCTGGAGATTTTATATTAATTACAAAAAAAACAATCAACAAACACATTTATATACAAATACATATACGCTATTTCTGATATCTGCACTCATTCTTGCCGGCATAACCATGATCTGGTATTTTTCTCTGGATACTGCACTACTTAAAAAACTTGTACTCTTCAGTTTTTTACATTATACAACAAACGATTTAATCGGCCTTATATTAATAAGAATACGTATTGAAGGTAAAACGCTGGTGTATAATACACTGCAGGGTTTGCGGGTTTTGATTGGCTTCGGGCTACTGCTTTATTTGACTTTTATTCTGGATTTCAGAATCGAAGCATTTGTTATAAGCAGTGCAATTATTAACGCCTTCTTTCTGATAGTTATTATCTTATTAACCAGTAAACCGGTAAAGATAAAATTGTCCTGCATTTCAGTAAAACATCAAAAAACCCTGCTCTTATACGGGGGAATGAGCATAATAGTCAATTTAAGCATCATTATTCTTGCTACAAGCGACAGGTACATTATTAAGATCTTTGACAACATTGATTCTGTAGGTATTTACAACCAGGTTTATAATATAAGCAATATTAGTATAGCTGCTCTGGTTAATGTTTTTCTGGCATCATTGAATCCTGTGCTGTTAAATGAACTGGAAAATAACTATAAGGGCTCCGGAAAGCTGATAAAACAGTTTATAGGATTGTTTATTTATCTCCTTTTACCAGTAACAGTTTATATGTCACTATTTTCAAAGCAGGTATCAATTATATTGCTGGGTGAAAAGTTCAGAACCGGATATAACATGATTCCCTGGATAATGCTAAGCGCACTTTTATACGGACTTATTCATTTTCATGAAATAAAGCTGAAGTTCTCAAATTCCTATAGAAAAATCATTATCGGATTTTTATCTATAACAGTATTGAATATCGTCCTAAACTTCATATTTGTACCTGTCTTTGGTTATAAATCTGCAGCAATTACAACTTTTGCTAGCTACCTGATTCTGTTTTTATATTTCTATATAACTGATTCAATTCAGTACCTTAATGTATTCACTATTAAAGGGTATTTAAAGCCTGCATTATATATTTTATTTTTCCAGGTTATTTTTGATCTGGCTATAAGACATTTATTTAAAATTGATTTGAACGTGATTTATACCATACTGGAAGGTTTTATTTTCCTCCTTATATATGTATTACTTACATTAAGAAACAATCCTATGGTCTATTATAAAAAGACTGATTCTGAAGCATGATAACAACCATTAAATCTAAAATCCCAAGAGAAATAAAGCTGGGTATATTAAGAATACTCAATTATGGCAATAGATTTTTTTGCAATTGCTGTAATAGCAGGGTCAGGAACTTCAGATCAGGAGGAATTAATAATCCTGTATTTGACGAAATTAAAATTATTGGTGGAGGATATCATAAGTATGATTATTGTCCTGTATGCAAATCAAGCTACAGGACAAGAATTGTAAAGTTATATCTCGATTATGCTGATGTCTTTAATAAAAATATCAGGGTATTGCATATTGCCCCTGAATCACAGATAGCTCACATTTTCTCCAAAAAACCAAATATTGAATATGTACCGGGTGATATTGATCCGGAACTTTACTCATATTATACTAAAGCAATATACGTTGATATCACATCAATGAGATTTAACAGTGACTATTTTGACTTATTAATATGCAACCACGTACTGGAACATATTCCGGATGATAGACTGGCAATCAGGGAGATATACAGAGTGCTTAAACGCGGCGGACATGCGATATTACAGGTACCGATCTCATACGGCTTAAAAACTACCATTGAGGATACTGAAATAACTTCACATGAGGAAAGGCTAAAAAAATTCGGACATAAAGATCATGTAAGAATATACGGCCCCGATTATTTGAGCAGGCTTGAAAATGGCGGTTTCAGCACAGAAGTATTCAATCCCTTTGATATTTATTCTGCCAATAAAATTTCAGAGTTGGCACTGGATAAAGACGAAAGGGTCTTTATAGCAAGAAAATAAATTTTATTAAAATGTAGCTACACAAAAGCACAGTCTCCGTCACCTTCTACAAGAATATATTTGTCAGGATCCGCCATTCTTTTTATTAATTCTTTGCTGATAATAGATTTCAAAGACATATTCCTTACCAGGATAAAAGGATTTCTGCTGGATTTAATAGCTTGTATTAACCCGGGCTGGTATGTTGTGAAGGTCTTTACTTTAGACTTAAGAAGATGGCAGTATATTATTTTTCTTACAGTAACGGCATGTTCTTCATCAAAATATATGTAAGGTGTTTTCATGTGTGATCCGTGATAAGTAAGCATGAGAAATGCAATTACCTTGTGTTCTCTGTTCATGACTTTTAAGAAAAGCTGGTTAAAATTTTTACTGACTGCAGAAAATATGTATCTCCTGCTGATTTGATCATCACATGGAGTATTCAGCACCCATGGATATTTCTTAATCCAACTAAAGAAAGCCTTATCCCTGGGTGATAAATTGTTAGTGCTTCTCTGCCTGATAAACCTGTCAGTCTCATCATCTATCTCATGCAGGTATTCTATTTTTATTTTATTACTATCGAACCCTGTTTTCCAGAAGAATAGCCTGCATTCATTTATTAAATTTGCGGTCATGTCAAATAATGAAATGAGCCATTTGATATGTTTAAGCCCCGGATTTTTTAAAATAATTATTTCTGCAAGATTAAATCTCAGATATCCTCTTATACCCGGCAGGGATCTGAAATCAGTGAATATGCCGGTTTTATCAAAGACACTTTTTGATAAAGGTATATAATTGGTTATCAATAAATTGGAATTCCATATTTTATTTGCATGCTGCATAAGCATGACGGAAATACCTTTTCTCCTGTAATCATGATCAACCCACATGCAACTTAACCAGGCAACCTTATAAGATCTGTCATTAATTTTTAATACATCTGAGAGTGCTCCAAGGTACCCTATAAATTTATCATCATCATAAGCCAGAAACAGTACCTTATCTTCTTTATCCCCATACGGATTATATATACCGGATAATGCCCGCTGAGGACTTATCGGAATATCTTTCAGATTTTTATATTCGTCAGAATTTATGTAATTCTCAAGCTGTGAAGTTTTAAGTTCTTTTATATGAATCATTTACTTTCTAATTATCCTGTTCCTGTTAAAAAATAACTTAACCAGGTAATAAAAATAATCAATTTTAATTCTATTCCCTGCCTTAAGGTAATATTCATCCATAGGTATCCTCTGCAGGTTGTTCAGGATGCAGTCGTTCTTTATCCCTGCACTTCCTAAAGTAATATCCAGCGAATCGTCCTTGTTTATTTCCCTGAAAAATTGTAATGACAGGTTGTAATCAGCAAAGGGGAAAGCAAATACCTTGTAATTCAACCCGAACTTGCCTGCAATATTTTCCACACTCTCCTTTGTCTGTCTTATCTGCTCGCTTACAGGGATGAAACGGTATTCAGGATGATCGATGCTGTGCGAGCCGAAGGTGAATCCTTTGTTTATCAGCTCCTTTATCTGCGTGCTTGATAAATAAGGCTGTGTTTTATTAAGGTAATCCCGAAAACTATAACCTAATAATTTCGCCAGATCATCAAGCTTTTGTTTGTTGTCATATTTTATCTTTAAGAGATCCGCCCTGAAGTTTGACAGTGCCATCTTATTGCCGGCAAACCAGGTATATAATCTTTTCCATGTCCCGGATTTCCTGTCAGTCTTTTTAATTATATCAATAAGTATGCTTGCCTTATACCTGAAGAAAATATCATTATTGTCAATAAAAGCAGAATTCAGAAAACAGGTTGCAGGTATCCCTTTCTCAAGTAGGATAGGGGCTATTATACTGTAAAACTCACTCAAACCGTCATCAAAGGATAGGAAAAATGAATTTGAGCCAGGCTTTTTATTGTTTTTTACCAGGTTAATAAGTTGAGGCAGATCAACAGGTTTGTAGTATTTCAGAAAAAAATCAAGATCCGACCTGAATGACTTAACATCCTTATATTTATACAGATTTGCGATATGCGGTAAATAATCGTCGCTTACCAGGTGATAGCAAGGAAGGATAAACTTTTGCCCTGAAATTCCAATTAGAAAATTTATAGGGAAAAGATTGGTCGCAAGGTTATACCTGTTATAAAATAATTTTCTGAAATCGGGCACGTGCTGACTTTTTGATTGTTATTTCAAGAATTTTATGAACCATGGCAGGTTGTTTATATATATAACCGGATATATTACCGGTTCAGCCCCAAAGGTACTATTAAAATATGCTATACCTTTAATATTGGATCCTGAAAAATCAAAGACCATATCTTTGCCTGCATTATTCATAATCTCATTATTAACCAGCAGATACATAGCCTGGAATGATTTGCCCTGCTCCGATGAGGCACAAACAGAAAAAATACATCTTCTGGTTGTATACATAAAGGATCCTATTGCACAAAGCTCATTTTCTTTTGTAAATACACCATATATTTTCCCGGAGTTGTTTTTTGCAGCAGTGTTTAATATTGACTCTAAAGTATCATAATTCCCTCGACGTAATTCACTTATCCTTTCACCCAGGTTATTTTTCAGGAACTCAGTGAACTGTGAAACAGAGATGTTAGTATTAACAACAAGTCCTGCTTCAACAGCCTTCTTTATATTTCTTTTACAGTTTCTGGAGTATGAACTATATATTTGTTCGTATGGTAAAGAGAGAGGCAACTCATAGTTGGAGTTTATAGTAACATCAGCAGGCAGATCATCGTGCGGATTATATTCATTAAGACTAACTTGAATAAACTTGTATTTAGCTGGTATTTCATTGGTGAATTCTTTTACCAGATCATGATTTATTGGTTCAGCTGAGAAAATACCCAATTGCTGCGCAAATAAGGGTTTATACAAGTAATAAATACCCAGTTTCCTTTTCCATGTCAGAGGCATTACTGCCTTATAATCGTCCATAACCAAAGCATCCCAGTTAGGGCTAACAATGTCAAGGTACCATGAATAGGCATAAATAAATTCGTTTACCGATACGAAGATACAGTTATCCCATTTTTTCCTGTCAATTTCTTTATGTGTAAGATAGTATATCATAAACCGCAAATACATTTAAGCATTTCCTCATATACCTTTCTCCAGCCTTTCCATTGCCCAACATCTGATAATGATTCATTATGCCATAAACTTACAAATGTACCTTTAACATCTTTAACCTGTAACACTATGTTTCTTATAGTATTAACAGCCTCATCAGGCTCCAGTTTCATATATTCTCTTAAAGTAATATCCATAATATGAAATGGCACTAATACCAGGTTTGTTTCCTTTTCTGTGGATAAATCATAAAATTTAAACGGATTGCATATTCCTGCGCGGAAACCTGCGGCGCTACTGTAGCCAAGAGAATAATCCTCCCTGATACCTGATTCCGTCAGCCTCTGAAATGTGTCTGGTAACTTTATGATCAGGTAATGCTGCCTGCTTTTTTCAACTTTGCTGTTAATAAGTTCCGAAAATTGATATACTTCTTTTTTTAGTTTATTGAAATTTTTATTTGAATTGAATGACGGATGAATACCAACTTCTGCGTTTTTGTGTTTTTCCAGGATAAGGTTTTGCAGTGCCTTGTTTTTCAGTGAGATATTTCTATCGTACTTTCCATATCTGCCTGAAAGAAAAAAATATATAGAGATAAAATCATATTTCTTTTCCTGCTCCTGAATGTAGCTAAAGTTATCGTAAGGATCGCTGACGGCTCCTGTCAGGGCGTAAAACCTTCTTCCAAAATCATTAAAGTCAAATCTGGACAATGATTTTACAAAGGCCCCTGCGGTGCGTAATAATCCCTTGTGCAGATAAGCCCAGGCATTATCAACATCTATTGTTGAGATATATTTAAACTTTTTCTCAGGAAATTCCAGCTCAGGATATGTTTTCAGAAGAACATCTTTTAGTTTTGCCAGCCACAGGTTAACTACGGGTTTACACAGGAATCCATGAATATATGCAAGACTCCTGTTTACCTCAAACCGTCCGAACTTATCTGTTTTATCTGGTAAATATTCTTCATATCTTGATACCAGGTAAAAACTTGCAGCAAATATATCAAACGGCAAATCACATTTCCCGGAAGTTAGAAAAAATATCTTAATGTTATCCCATTCCCTGATATCTAACTCCTGTTCTCTGATACTATCCTCAAATAGTAACGCGTGTGGAATGATCCAAACGGATTTGTCATTCACCTGGTCAATTGAATAATTTATTTTGGGTCCTTTAAAATTGTTAAATTCCTTGCGGTCACAGGTCAGATTATAGGATATGCCTGCTAATTCATTGAACAACAGATTCAGAATATAACTTAATCTGGGGGCTTCCTTATTCGAAAAAATCAATAAACTCAAATTATCCTATATTAATTTAAATTACTCTTTATGTAATAATACCGGAATAAATTTAACTAATTACAACTTATTAACAACTGATATATAATTAACTTTTTACATTTATGATGGTATTTTACACAATTGCAGAAATTTCTTAAACTATTACTATAAGCTTTATTTGCCGGTTTTTAGTAATTTTGGTATTTTAATCCATCTTTAAAAAAAGAGCAATAGTGTAAAAAATATCACTAGTTATAAAATATTTCTTGACTTAAGTTTGCTTTTAATGTAACTTGTTATTAATAAAAAAATTGACTACTATTACATGGTAATTTGGTTTAACATAATTATTACTATTTTATTATGATGAAAAAGGGGTATTTCAAATTTATCTTTGTTTTATGCATCTTATTATTTTCATTGATCGATTGTGAAATGATCTATACTCAGACAGCAGCTAAAATTGAAAATACAAGCCTGGAGATTGACAGGGGACGGTTGATTATAACATATGATCTTATTAATACCCGGCCTGATGAGAGGTTTAATGTCTGGATTAGCATCAGCAAATCATCCGGCCAGGAAATAAAGGCCAGGAATATTAGCGGCCATGTGGGGAACAATATTGTCGGCGGCAAGGGATTAAATGTCGTATGGGATTTCGAAGGTGAGGGAATGAACGTTGATGATGAGGTAAATATTCAGGTAATGGCAGAACTGGTTACAGTGCATAACCTTAGAATTGAAAAGGTATTGATTAAATCGGCTGTATTTCCGGGGTGGGGACTTTACGATATGGATAAGGTAAGTCCGTATCTGCTTGTTGGAGTTGCAGGTTACAGCACTTTAACTGCTGCTTTAATTTATAATGGCAAATCAAACACAATATATGAGGAATATTTAGACGCGAATGATGATCCAAATGAAGCAAGTGCTTTATGGGATGATTATACGAAAAAGGTTAACGTGACCAATATTATGGGCATAACTACTGCTGCTATATGGGTATTGGATTTAGGGTGGTCGGCAATTAAATGTGTTAGCAAGACCGGCAAGCTTAATGCAGGCCTGGATCGTAATATCCATATAGGATACGATTATGATGCATACGGACAGGTTCCTATGCTATCGCTTAAGTATAAATTTTAAAATATTATAGTTATGTTTGGTAAGAATTATTTTCACGGTCAGACAAGAATTAATATTCTGATAGTCAAGTTTGTACTATTTGTAATTGCACTGTGTTTTAACCATTCATTGCAATCACAGGTAATCTCAGGAAAAGTAAAAACAATTAAGCTTGTAAGCTCAAAGGAAAGGGTAACGTCTTCAAGAAAAGGATTCCCAAAACTTCAGGTAGATGAACAGATACTCACAGATAATAACAATAACAATGTACTTG
>CAZFHF010000014.1:0-11774 GCA_964518655.1 uncultured Bacteroidales bacterium
AAACACAAAATTATTAAGATATTTATCGTCTGAATTCAGAACCTCATCTTTTGTCCCTTCCCAGCATTTTATCCCTTCATGTATAAACACAACCTTTTCCCCTATTTCCATAACTGAGTTCATATCATGAGTATTTACAATTGTTGTAATATTTAATTCATGGGTGATATCACTTATCAGCTTATCTATTACCAGGGCCGTAATAGGATCAAGCCCTGAGTTCGGCTCATCGCAGAAAAGGTATCTTGGAGACTGCACTATAGCTCTTGCTATACCTACGCGCTTCTTCATCCCCCCGCTCAGCTCGGCCGGATAGAGCTGGTTGACATTCTCAAGGTTTACCATTTTTAAACAGGTGTTTACCCTTTCTATTTTTTCATCGTCCGTCATATCAGCGAACATCTGCAGCGGGAAAATGATATTTTCTTCAACTGTAAGTGAATCAAACAGTGCAGTACCCTGGAAAAGCATACCCATTTCCTTGCGCAGATCCTGTTTTTGCTTTTCTGTCATTTCCAGAAAATTTCTGCCGTCAAAAAATATGGATCCCTTGTTTACGCCATGTAATCCGACAATTGACTTAAGCAACACCGTTTTCCCCGAACCACTTCTTCCAATTATCAGGTTTGTTTTTCCCTGGTCAAAGGTTACGGAGATATCCTTTAATACAGTATCGTCTCCAAATGATTTATATACATTTTCTACCTGAATCATTATGAAAGCATTAATTGAGTTAAAATTACATCAAAAAGTAAAATAAGAATACTGCTATATACAACTCCCTTAGTACTCGAACGGCCAACTTCCAGTGCTCCTCCCTTCACATGATAACCATAAAAGGCAGAAACTGAAGTGATAATAAAAGCATATACAACGGTTTTTACCAGGGCATAAGTTACGTAAAATGGTTCAAACCAGTATTGTATACCATAAATATAATCTGCTGAAGATACGGCGCCCGTAATTATTGCAGCGAGCCACCCTCCAAAAATGCCTACAATCATGCTTATTATAGTCAGCAAGGGATTGAAAATCATGGTGGCAACTATTTTAGGAAGAATAAGATAACTTGCTGAATTAATCCCCATCATTTCCAGAGCATCTATTTGTTCAGTTATCCTCATATGGCCGATCTCCGATGCAATATTTGAACCTACCTTTCCGGCAAGTATAAGGCCAACCATTGTAGAAGAAAATTCCAGCAGGATAGTATCCCTGGCAGTAAGGCCAATAAGATACAGCGGAATCCACGAATTCTCAAGATTATAGCGTGTTTGCAATGTAATAACTGCTCCAATAAAAATTGAAATAATTATTACTATACCAATTGAGTTAACGCCCAGATTTTCGATCTCTATAAGAGTCTGCCTTATATAGATCTTTGTTTTTTCAGGTTTTGAAAATACCCTGAATATTAATAGTACATATTTGCCTAAAACATTAAAAATTCCCATTACTATTGATTTTATTTTATACTATGCTGTTATATTGTTTTATTGATCGAATATATTATAATTTATCGCACTTATGTTATATTTATTGAATAAAACAAATGATATTTATAATAAAATTAATCCAAATATTATATTAATACGTCAAAATAATAAATCTATTACTTAATTAAATTTATTAAATTAGGGATATATAATATTAATATAATATTCTGATGTGAAACAAACATTTACTTATAAAGGGAAGTCTGCTGTGAGTATAACTTCATTGAATCTTCGTGATTCATACAATAATATATTTTTTATTAGTTAAAAATTAAACGGATGAAAGAAAAATCTTTTTGTGTAATAATGGCTGGCGGAATTGGAAGCCGTTTTTGGCCGCTTAGCAGGATGAAGAAGCCAAAACAGTTTTTAGATATTATAGGTACAGGGAAAACTTTTCTGCAACAGACTTTTGAGAGATTGAAGGGTGTAATTCCTGCTGGTAACATATATATTGTAACCAGCAGTGATTATGGGGATATTGTGTTGGAACAGCTACCTGAAATTGATAAGGAGCAGGTAGTTCTTGAACCTATAAGGTGTAATACTGCTCCCTGTATTGCCTATGCTAATTATAAAATCAGGAAAAAATGTCCTGATGCAAATATAGTTGTGGCGCCGTCAGATCATATTATTCTGAAGGAAAATGAATTTATTGAAGTATTAAAGAAAGGATTAGACTTTGTCAGTAAAAATGATAGTTTGCTGACTCTGGGTATTCAGCCTCACAGACCTGAAACCGGTTACGGTTATATACAAATTGAAGGTGATAAAAAAACTATTGAGTTAAATAAAAGTTTCAGGAAAGTAAAGACATTTACTGAAAAACCAAACCTGAAAATGGCAAAATTATTTATTGATAGTGGCGACTTCTTCTGGAATTCGGGAATATTTTTCTGGTCATTGAAATCAATAATGAAAGCATTTGAAAAATATTTGCCTGAGATAGATAATTTATTCAGTGAAGGGGGGAATGTATATAATACTGATAAAGAGCATGAATTTATAAAAAAAACTTACCCGAAGTGCAGGAATATTTCAATTGATTATGGACTTATGGAAAAGGCAAATAATGTTTATGTATTGTGTTCAGATATAGGATGGTCTGATCTGGGTACCTGGGGATCATTATATGAAAAACTCAGAAAAAATAAGGATAACAATTCAATTACCGGCAAGAATGTGTTTACTTACGACACGAAAAGCTGCCTGATAAATGTGCCTGATGATAAGCTCGTAGTTATACACGGGCTGAATGATTATATTTTAGTGGAGTCGGATGATATATTATTGATATGTGAGAAGAAGGATGAGCAAAAAATAAAGCAGTTTGTTAATGATGTAAAGCTGGAGAAGGGAGAAGGATTTATATAGAAAAAGGGACAGCGCCCTTTTGGCCTGCGCCCTTTATAGGCGCTGTCCTTTTTAAGGGCGCTGTCCCTTTTTTATATTGCTAGAATATTAATATTCCCAAAGGTCGTGTTCCATTTCAAACAGCCATTCTTTTTGTTTGTCAGCTTCCAGCAGTGCATCCAGCCCAATTTTATAGCTGACGATTTTTCTGTTATTGTAAACATTTGATACTCCAATTATAAAGCTGCTGAATCTTCTTTGCATGAAGAAATCGTCAAATGATATACGCTGGGCATCATTATAACGGTTAAATATCTCATGATTTGCAAGTAATGGCCTTACTTCGGGGTAATATACCCAGAATGTTTGTTTTTTTAAGATAAGGTCTGTAGGCAAGCCCTGATCGTCCAATTGATTATAAACCCTGATGGGATTAATTCCAACAATTCTGACCTTCATCACCGAATGGTTTTTATCAAAGAACCATTTTTCCTTTATCATGATTTGTTTTACTTCATCTGTCTTTCTATCCTGTTCTACAACGGTTTGTATTATTTGGCCTTCAGGATCAATAGTTGGAATTGTATCTACCCCTGCATCAAATACTTCGTCTATCTGATCCCTGGTCATAGGAATAGTAAATTCATTTAAAGGGTCGTAAGTTGAAAATGCCCGCACCCCTTCATTATCTATTCCATATAACAACAGATCAACCAGATTCAATCTATCACCTATAGGTTGAGTGGGATAATATAAAGATAAATTTTGTTTTTGCTTTAAGTCAATTATTCTATATATATCCTTTGCCCACATAACATCGGCTTCACGGACATAGGTATAGGGTACTGGAGTTTTATTGGGAATATGTTCCCTTACATAAACTTCCGTTAAAGCATCCTGAGCAGGTAGTTTCACTAATGATACTGCCACTAAAGATAATCCGATAAACAATATACCAATTCGCTTCATTATATATTTGTTTTTTAAGATTAGTTTATTCTAAAATTAATTGTCTGTAAATTTCTAACACTTCCATCCGGTCCAACAGCTCTAATATCCTGTATATAAACAGGGCTTCCTTTTGATAATCCCCTTATTATATCTTTTTGTTTTTGTGTGAAACGGTTGCTGTTCGACTTTGCTTCCTTAACAAATCCCTGCACTATAGTTAAAACATTAAATTCTGTTACAGTAAATGTCAGGTCGAATTCAAAGCTTTCCATAACTGCAATAACACCAAACTGTGCAAGCAGAATATTTTTATTAATTGCTCCGCCACTCTGGTTGTTAACCATAGCTACCGGGGTTGGTACAGTTTTTACACGGAATTCTTTTCTATCCACTTCGCGTTTCACTTTATCAATCTCAGCGCTCACAATGACAAAGGCATTTCCTGGTCTTTTTGGTCTTACAACCCATGAGTCACCTCTTCTTGATATACTACCGTTTGTCATAGATGCGAAAACCTTATCAGGGGCAACACCTGCTACTGATATATCCACAGGATTGTCAACTCCCAGGTAAAAAAGATTCATCTTGGTAGGAGATACTACAACGTTCCCCTGGGCAACCTGGTATGTTTCATTGAATGGTTTTCTTATTGGATTACCTCCGGGACCCAAAATTTGAATTATACCGCCCCAGTTTTTATATCCCAGGCTTGAGCCTTTGATCCTCAGAAATCCTTTTCCCCCTTCAACAGGAAGGCTGTCATATCTCAGATCATCCCTGAGCTGGTAATCAATAACTCTTCCCTGTTCGTCCTTAATTACTTTATAGGGTTGATCTCCTGATGACACCCATACTTTTGGCGGCTGGGTAGTATCTCTTGCTGCCAGGAAAACCTGTGCCTGGTATTCATTGCCTTTGATTATATAGTTTGAGTTGTGTACAACAACTGCTTCAACTTCATTAAATTTCACAGCTCCTGCTTCTATCTGAGAGTAAAGATATTTTATCATCTCTGATTCGGCATTCCTGATATCAATCTGGAGGCTGGACATTATAGCAAGAAATCCAACCAGCGGAGAATGGCCGAACTTATGTTCTTCCCATCTCAGAGCTTCTTTACTGCGCCCTCTTTTTGATTCTGACTTGTGATCTTCCACATTTAGACCATTTTCCAGTGATTCCCTTAACTTTATGTTATCCTCAGGGACCATATCGAGCAAAAATGTCCGGTAGTCAATAATCATCTTCTTCAGTAAATTCGCTTTGCAGCCATCTTTATACTCACTACCGATCATTATTCTTTTGGGTGTATCATAATCCGTAACAGCTGTGATCTTATCCCTGTGTATTATTTTACCTTCAATTGCTTCTTCATCTTTTGCTTCTATAACAACTTCAATTTTCAGGTCCTGGATATGGTCACAAAGCTTATTTGCCTGCTCTTTTACCTCTAAAGCCAAATCTCTCCAGCTTGCTACCTTGGCTTCATTTATTGCAAGCTGTTTATCGAATTCCCTGTATACTTCTTCGTTTTTAACCTGTATTGTCAGTGCAGTTTTATTTAATCCCTCATCAATAATTCCAAACGCGTCAAGGACACTTGTAGCTACATTTAGTGCCAGGAGTGCGGTAAGCACTAAATACATCATACCGATCATTTTTTGTCTCGGAGTTTCCTTACCGTGAGCCATACTTTATTATATGAAATTAATTAGTTATTAATATTTACTTTTTAATCATTATATTCATGGCAGAAAGCATATTGCCATAAATGGTATTTAATGATGAGAGATTATCTTTAAGTTTTGTTATCTCTTCCTTGTATTTATTTGTTTCCTCAACTGAATCTTTAAGTTGTTTAATCATTTCTCCGATACCTGAATATACGCTCTGTGCACCTTTAATATGTTCGTTACCGCCCTTTATCTGAAGCTCGTACACTGCGTTAAGTGCTGTCAGATTTTTATTAAGCGATTCAAGGTGTTTTTCGTGGGCTCTGCTTCCTTCAGAGATTGTATTTTGCTCATTTTTTATTGAATCAGCAATTAGTTGATATGCGGTAGCGACATCTGAGCCTGATTTTGTTATCAGATCTGCCGACTGAAAATATGCACTGGCAAGATTACTTGCTGATTCTTTGATCGTATCAGTTGTATTAGAATAAGTACTCTTTAATGAATTAACCGAGTCTGCCGCATTTTGCAGATTATCAAGGAATGCTTTTGTTGCAACTGATGCATTTGATATATCTGCAATATTCAAAACCGTTTCATTCAATTTATTCAATCCGTCTCCCAGGTTTTTAAGTACTTTTTCATCAAGGCTGACATCACCAAGCAAGGTTTCTATTCTTTCTATGGGTCTTTCTCCGGTGGTCAATGCACTTTCCTTGAAATGTTCCAGCTCATCTTCATCACTCATACCCGCAAGTTCAGGATAAACCAGGGTCCAGTCAAGTTCTTCATGCAAAGGTTCAAATGCAGAGAAGAAGAAGATAGTTGCTTCAGTAAGTAAGCCTAGCGTCAAAAATATACTTGATCCTTTCCAGTGTTCTATTTTAAATAACGCCCCAATAATTACTACTGAAGCACCAATACCGTATAGTTTGGCCATAAAATTTTTCCAGCCTGAACTTTCGACAATATCTGTAATACTTGCCATAAGATTTAAACGTTTAGTTTGGTTAATACTAATTAGTCCCCATATATGATCTCACGCACCTGAATCCTATATAGGATTTTGACGTATCCTGATACTCATAACTTCTTACCCCGCATTGCAGATAGTAACCAATATCTTTCCATGATCCGCCGCGTATAACCTTTCTTTTTAATACCGGAGGATCATCAGGTTTTGCGTTATAACGGTAATCAGGATTAAGATCATGCGAAAATGTGTAAGCCGATTCATCATAAGCACTTGAGGTCCATTCTGCAGCATTTCCGGCCATATCATAGAGTCCGTATTCATTTGGATCATAAGTACCTACTGCCAGGCTGATTACTCCTCCATCATCGGCATAATTTCCTCTCAAAGGTTTGAAATTAGCGAGGAAGCAACCCTCCTTGTTACGGGTATAATATCCTCCCCATGGGTACATTGAATGCTCCAGACCGCCCCTGCTGGCATATTCCCATTCCAGTTCTATAGGAAGCCTGTAGTTATGAACACCCGGTTGCTTTGCTGCACTAAGAGCAGAGTTTAGAAGCTGTGTTCTCCATATGCAAAATGCGGATGCCTGTTCCCATGTTACGCCCACAATAGGATAGTTGTCATACGACGGGTGCCAGAAGTACATAGTAGTATAAGGTTCATTATATGAATAAGTAAAGTCAGCAATCCAGCATAATGTATCGGGATATACATTAATAACATCGCGGATTACAAATGATGAACGATCCCTGATTTCAATTCTTTCACCGTCATTATTTAAAATGAACCCTTCATATTGTTTGGTTTCAAAATTATACCTGTTTGATTTTTTTGCTGCTTGTTTAAGGTCAATCCAGAAATATTCATACATTAATTTTCTTGTATCTATTTCTTTTCTTCTAAAAAACCTTTCATTATCAGGTAGATACATATCACTGAGAATTTCATTTATATCTTCCTCAGCAAAGTCAATTTTAATATCCCAGTTTATTGCCGGAGGCTCAATAGGATTTCCATACAGATCTTCAGTTATAACAAAGTCATCTATCTGCTCACCCAGCATTCTTCTCATTATGGAATCACGCACCCAGAAGATAAACTGCCTGTATTCATTGTTGGTTATTTCAGTTTCATCCATCCAGAAAGGATCAACAGTAACAGTTTTTGATAACATTGTTTGAGCCCATGATACATCCTGATCATTTGGCCCCGAGGTAAAGCTTCCCTGGGGAACAAATACCATCCCGAAAGGATCCGGCTCAAAGTATTTTGACCTGCCAGGTACTCCAGTTAATTCTCCGCTTTTGAAATTAGTACAATTACTAATAATAAGTAATACTATTACTAAACTTAAATTAACTAATCTTTTCATAATCAAAGGTATTTATCTGAAATAACAATTTTCTTATTTCTAATTTTCCTTAAATTTAATTATTTTTTTATAAAAATCTAATACTCTTATATTTTTGTGGTGATTTTTCAATCCCAATTTTAAAACTATAACTTACTGCCAGCTCAAATGGCATTTTTGTATGCTCCATTATTGCTGATGTATCAAAATCATAGGCATAACCTATCTTCAGTCCATTTATTATTTCTATTCCTATTATTCCCACCACTGCACTTCCCGGCCTATATGTAACGCCTGCCCAGAACTTTTTATTGTATAGCATTGTAATATTTAGATCAAGCTTATGTACAGCGCCGTCTGATTGAATAAACATTGATGGCAATAACTCAAATGAAGGATTTGCCAGTTGTATATTATAGCCTGAGGTTATATAATAATGCCTTTTAAGACTCACATCTATAGGATCCCTGCCGGTTTCAACATATTTAAAAACACCTTCATTTATATGTGTTGAAGATATTCCAACATATAGTTCGTCTGTCTTATAGAAAAAGCCAAATCCGATATCCATTGCAAAGATAGGCTCTTCGCTTTCAGGAATTGAAGGATCTTGCGAAGGATCGGTATGGAAATCCGTTCCGGTCGGTATCTGCCAGTCAGGTGTCAGTGTCCTGTTTTGAATATTAAGCGTAACACCAATACCAAGCTTGCCATTTCCAACGCTTGCCCTGTATGCATAGGTGGGTTTCAGTGAGATATCCTTATAAAAGCCAATCTCATCATAAGTGATTGATACTCCAATACCATGATCTTTGCCAAAAAGCTTAAAAGGGAAGTCTATTCCTCCTACAAAACTATAGGGAGCCCCTTCGATACCTGTCCATTGCTGACGCAATATCCCATTAGCACAAACAACATCATTGCTGCCTGCAGCGCCGGGATTTATAGATAGCAGGCCAAAATTATATTGACTAACCTGCTGATCTTGTTGTGCTTCTGCTAGAAAAGGGATAATCAAACATAAGAGTAATAAAAAATGCCTGTACATATTCTTGCTTTCCTGTTTTTTGCTTTGGATGAGATTATAGGTTTTTCCCCTGTTTTCCTTATAGAAAGTAAAATAAGTAAAAATATTGTATTCATACAAATTAAAATTAACAGTTATCTGTTAATAAATCTACAAAAATCAAGACTTTTTTATGCGTTGACAGAAAAATAATAACGAACTGAATAAATTAGTTTATTCTTTGATAGGATTTCCACCATAAATCAGGGATCTCATGATTACATGCCTGCTGGTAATCATCGTGAGAACATGCTATTACTACTGTATCCGATGAACTAATTCTTGGGATCTCCATCCACCAGCGGTTTGTAACCAGGCTTTTATAAAAGGTTATTTCATATTCCATATCTTTATGACTAACAACGAATACTTTGAAATTTTCATTGCCGGATAGTGGATTTTCAATTTTACGGGCTGAATAACCTTCAATAAAATACCAGATTATTTGTGCAGCAAGACCTGCGGTTTGAAAGTTATTCTCGTATAAAGGATTAACGTCATAAACTCCAAAAGAAGCTATTGAATCACTTACTCCTGAATATTTAGCTACCTGACAGGCTTCGTCTGCCTGCAAACCATTTGGTGATGGATTTTTACATGCAGGAGCATCTGACTGTTTTATTGCACAGATGTCAAAACTTAAAATATCAGCATCTCTGAGTATAGGCTCAACCATAGAAATATCAGATCGTATATGGCCCAGCCTCATGGAGTCACAGTAATGGCTGTCTAAGAGTTTTATGATTTTCGGATTATTCAGGTACTGCTGGTGGCCAATATTAATATACTTAAATAATTTCTCGCTTTTTAATATGATTTTTGACAGATATGATTTTGAATCAAATTTGTTTTCATTAAAATCAATAACAGAGTCAACTGTAACAAGATTAATATTGTGTTTTTGATTCTCAAATGCAAGGTAAGATGCGTAAGTTAAATCCTGCGTGCCACCTAATATTATCGATATTACCTGGTTATTTAGCAGTGCAGTCAGAACATCGCGTAATCCGAAGTATGTATCATTATAAGTATTTCCCTCTTTTAAATTGCCGAGATCGATGATTTTTAGTTTGTCGTTTATCTTATAGAGCTGGTAAAGCTTTGATCTTATCTGATCAGGGGCAAGCGATACTCCCTTATTTAAGGAATTTCTGTCTTCAGGAACACCCAAAATAGCGATATCATAATTACTTATCTCATCTATTGGACTGCTGGGAGTATTTACTTTGATACTCCTGCTGAAAGATGCATCATCCGGGATTTCAATATCGTCAGGTTTTTCGAGTTCAACAGGATTAAAGTAGTTATTTAGATCCATTTTTATCAATACCTTTATTTCTTTGGTTTATTTTTTGTTTTAGCGGATTCCTGAATAATTTTCATACAATCCTCAAATGATAAAGATTTGGGATCAATTTTCTTCGGGATTCTGTAATTTTTTTTGTTATAAGCCATATATGGGCCCCACCTTCCATTCAGGATAGTAAGTTCCGGATCTTCACTGAATGTTTTTATTATTTTATTCTTGTCTTTATCACGTTTTTCCTCGATTATTTCAATTGCTCTTTCTGCATTTATTGTATACGGGTCATCCACTCCCTTTATAAGTGAATAGAATTTTGAATCATGTTTTACATAAGGTCCAAATTTACCTATACTCACTACAAGCTCTTTTCCTTCATATACTCCAATATTTCTTGGGAGCCTAAATAGCTGGAGAGCTTCTTCCAGTGTTATTGATTCTATGTTCTGACCCTTTCGCAGGCTGGCAAATTTTGGCTTCTCCTCATTATCTTTACCTGTATTTTCACCTATCTGTGCAAAAGCTCCATATCTTCCCATTTTCACAATAACTGGCTTACCGGTTTCGGGATCGTCTCCCAGATTTCTATCTCCTTTGCTTAATTCCGATTTAGCCAGTGTCTGTTCCACTTTGGGATGGAACTGTTTATAAAATCTGTCGATCATATGAGTCCAGTTGTTCCGGCCGGTAGCGATCAGATCAAATTCTTCTTCTATTTTAGCAGTAAAGTTATAATCAAGAATATCTTTAAAATATTGAACCAGGAAGTCATTTACAATCATTCCGATATTATCCGGGAATAGTTTTGCTTTTTCCGCTCCTGCTATTTCTGTTTTAATACTTTCTGAGATGGTATTTCCTGTAAGGGTCAGTACTGTGTATTGTCTTTCATTACCGGGTTTATCCTGCTTAATGGCATATCCTCTTTGCTGAATTGTAGAAATTGTAGGTCCGTAAGTCGATGGCCTGCCTATACCAAGCTCCTCGAGTCTTTTTACAAGGCTTGCTTCAGTGTAGCGGGGCGGGTGGTATGTAAATTTCTCTGTGGCTTCAAGTTTTACGGGATCAAGCAGATCATTCAGATTTAAAGGAGGTAAAAGCCCTTTTGCACCCTCTTCCTGCTCTTCGTCAGTTGATTCTGTATATACTTTAAGAAATCCGTTAAACTTTAATACTTCACCTGTAGCAATAAACTTTTCTTCAGTGTTTGATATATCAATGGCAACAGTTGTTTTTTCAATTAGTGCATCGCTCATCTGAGATGCTATCGTTCTTTTCCATATCAGATTATATAAATTCTTTTCTGCATTATTCCCTGAAATAACCTTTTTGTTGAGGTATGCCGGACGTATTGCTTCGTGTGCTTCCTGTGCGCTTTTTGATTTGGTTTTATAATTTCTTATTTTAATATAATCATCTCCATATTCTTTTGATATTATTTCTTTTGCAGCATCAAGTGCCGTAGCTGACATGTTAACCGAGTCAGTTCGCATATAGGTTATCTGTCCCGCTTCATAAAGCTGTTGTGCTATTTTCATTGTCTGGGATACGGAAAATCCCAGTTTTCTGCTTGCTTCCTGTTGCAGGGTTGATGTTGTAAAA
>CAZFHF010000014.1:11784-16912 GCA_964518655.1 uncultured Bacteroidales bacterium
GGAGTTTTTTTCGAAGGCTTTTTCGTTATATCAGTAATAGTAAATGTTGCATTTTTGCATTTCTCAAGAAATCCTGTTGCCTTTTCTTTACCTGTGATTTTTTCATTCAATTCGGCCTTGAGCTTATGTGCTGTATTGTTTTTATCCTTTACTGTAAAGTCTCCTGTTATTTTATAATAAGAAGAATATTTGAAATTGATAACTTCCCTTTCCCTTTCAACAATCAGCCGGACCGCAACCGACTGTACTCTTCCGGCAGATAAGGCGGGTTTTACTTTTTTCCATAAGATTGGCGACAATTCAAAACCCACAAGACGGTCCAGTATTCTGCGGGCCTGCTGGGCGTCAACAAGATTACTATTAATACCCCTGCAATTTTTAATTGCATTTTGTATCGCATCTTTCGTGATCTCATGAAAGACAATACGCCTTGTATTCTCTTCCTTAAGATTAAGTACTTCTGACAGATGCCAGGCTATTGCTTCACCTTCCCTGTCTTCATCCGAAGCTAACCATACTGTTTTTGCCTCTTTTACCAGCTTTTTTAATTCGGATACAATTTTCTTTTTATCTTCCGGGACAATATATTGTGGCTCATAGTTGTTTTTAATATCAATGCCAAAGTCTTTTTTTGAAAGGTCACGAATATGACCCATGCTTGATGTAACATGAAATTCTTTTCCGAGGAATTTTTCAATTGTCCTTGCTTTGGCCGGAGATTCAACTATTACTAAATTATCAATCATCTGTTAAAACTATTAAAAACATCACAAAGTAATATAAATACAAACTTAAGTTCAAAATTTTAATTTAAATAATTATTATTTTTACGAGATACACGCATATTTGATTATGAATAAATTTAAAAATAGAAAATTCAGAATTAACATAATCTTCTGGCTGGTTTTTTCATTTCCTTTTTTATTCCTGATAATAATTTTTATCATGATTGCTAAGGGTAAACTTGGATATATGCCTAATTTCGAAGAACTTGAAAATCCTAATATTAATCTGGCCACGCAGGTTATCAGTGAAGACGGTGTTTTATTAGGGTCTTTTTATTATAAGAACCAGAACCGTACATTTGTTGATTATGAAGATTTTCCTCAGCATTTAATAGATGCTTTAATTGCAACTGAGGATATAAGGTTTTACAGGCATTCAGGTATTGATGCAAGGGGGCTGGCCAGGGTTTTATTCAGAACTTTGCTGGGAGGCCATAAAAGGAGCGGGGGAGGCAGTACTATTTCCCAGCAGCTTGCAAAAAATCTGTTTCCACGTGATACTGTATCGTTTGAATCCGGTTTCAGGAGAACAAAAAACCTGATAAAAACAAAATTAAGAGAATGGGTTACTGCTGTTAAACTCGAAAGATCATACACAAAGCAGGAAATAATTACTATGTACTTTAACCAGGTCGATTTTTTGTATAAGGCTGTTGGTATTGAATCAGCGGCAAAGGTTTATTTCAACACAACTCCTGATTCACTTAAAATTGAAGAATCAGCAATGCTTGTGGGTATGGCAAAAAATCCGATTGTTTATAATCCCCTGCGAGAGTCCAGTAAGGAAAGGGCATTACAAAGGAGAAATATCGTTCTGTCGCAAATGCATAAATACGGATTCCTTGAAAAACATCTTTATGATTCATTGAAAATGCTTCCTATAACTACACAATATCAAAAAATCTCACATAATATTGGTCTGGCTACATATTTTAGAGAATTCTTAAGAAGGTCACTCACAGCAAGGAAACCGGAGGCAGGCAATTATTATTTGTACAGCAGATACCAGGAAGATTCGATCAGATGGGAGACCGATCCCTTATTTGGCTGGTGCAATAAAAACAAAAAACCTGATAATACTCCTTATGATTTGTATACTGACGGCTTAAAAATATATACTACTATTAACTCAAAATTACAACTTTACGGGGAAGAGGCTGTAAAAGAATATTTGGGCGGATATTTACAGGATGAATTTTTTAAGGAAAAGAAGGGCCGCAGGGATGCACCCTTTTCCGAGGACCTTACGCAGGAGCAAATTAATGATATACTCTGGCGGGCAATAATAAATTCTGGCAGGGGCAGAAAACTCAGGAAGCAGGGACTCTCTAAAGATGCAATTTACATGGCATTTAATGTACCTGTTGAAATGACTGTCTTTAGCTGGAAAGGAGATATTGACACAGTAATGACCCCCTTGGATTCTATTCTTTACTATAAGCATTTTCTTCAAACCGGATTAATGTCAATGGACCCGGTGACAGGTTATGTTAAAGCTTATATCGGAGGTCTGGATTTCAGTTATTTTAAATACGATCATGTTACGCAGGGTAAAAGGCAGGCAGGATCAACATTCAAACCTTTCCTGTATATTCTGGCAATGCAGGAAGGTTTCTCTCCGTGTGAAAAAGTTCTTAACTCACAACAAGTTTTTTATGATCATATTTTGGATACTGTATGGATACCTAAAAGTCATAGTAAGCCAAAAGACCTGAACCAGATGAAAACCCTGAAATGGGGTTTGGCACTGTCAGAAAATAACATATCCGCATGGCTCGTTAAAAGATTTAAACCACAGCCTATAGCAGATATAGCATATAAGATGGGGATAAAAAGTTATATCGATCCTGTACCACCGATGATATATGGGACATCTGACATGTCAGTAGAGGAGATGGTAGCAGCATATGCTACTTTCGCAAATAAGGGAATTCATGCAATTCCGGTGTATGTGAAGAGAATAGAAGACAAAAATGGCAATATCCTGGCATCATTTCAACCGGAAATGACTGAATCCATAAGTGAACATACAGCATACCTGATGCTTAACCTGATGGAAGGAGTTATAAATTTTGGTACCGGCGCAAGATTAAGGTACAGATACAATTTCAAAGCACAAATCTCGGGCAAAACAGGAACAACACAGAATCATTCTGACGGATGGTTTATTGGAATTGTACCTAAGCTTATTACAGGAATATGGGTAGGAGCGGAGGACAGATCAGTACATTTTGATAACCTGGCAATGGGCTCCGGGACAAACATGGCACTGCCCGTCTGGGCACATTATATGAAAAAAGTATATGCTGACTCGACTTTTACAATAACAGAGGAAGACCTTTTTGAGGAACCGCCTGGCTTTAACGTTGTCCTGGACTGCAATAAATATGAGATTGAAGAACCGGACATTTTTGATTTTGATGATAGTATGTTTTATTAAGGTTTACCTGAACAAGTATTTCACAGCATCCTCAACTTTCCTTACATTTGCAACTTCTATCCTGCTTTTTGGCAGCTTCCTGTCATGGTTTGAAATAAGAATTTTATGAAATCCCTGCTTTTCTGCTTCTCTGATTCTTTGTTCAATCCTGTTCACGGGTCTAATCTCTCCTGATAATCCCACCTCTCCGGAAAAGCAAATCTTTTTGTTAATTGCTTTATCAAAGCTTGATGATAATATTGCACAGATCACTGAGAGATCTATGGCAGGATCATTTACTTTTATTCCTCCTGCAATATTGAGAAAGACATCCTTGGCTGCCAGTCTGAATCCTGCCTTTTTCTCCAGCACTGCAAGCAGCATATTTAATCTTCTTATATCAAAACCTGTAGTGCTTCGCTGAGGTGTACCATATACAGCAGAACTTACCAGTGCCTGCACTTCTATTAAAAAGGGGCGCATCCCGTCTATTGTTGAAGCTATTGCCACACCGCTTACATCTTCCGTGTTTTCCGAGATTAATATTTGCGACGGATTACTTATTTCTTTCAGCCCCGTGTTATCCATCTCAAAAATAGCTAACTCCAAAGCCGGTCCAAACCTGTTTTTTATGACACGCAAGATTCTGTAAACGTAGTTATGATCTCCTTCAAATAATAAAACTGTATCGACAATATGTTCCAGGATCTTTGGCCCGGCCAGGCTGCCGTCTTTTGTTATGTGGCCGATTAATATTATTGGAATGGAAGTATCTTTTGAGATTTTTAGCAACCTTGAAGTACATTCCCTGACCTGGGAAACACTTCCGGGTGACGATTCAATCTCATCAGTCTGTAATGTTTGAACTGAGTCAATAATTATAAGATCAGGGCTGATATTTTGTATCTGGATGATAATACTTTCCACTAATGTTTCACTAAGAATGAAACAGTTATCGTTTGACATTCCCAGCCTGTCGGCACGTAATTTTATTTGCTGAGGGCTTTCTTCACCTGAAATATACAGTGTTTTCAACTCATTCAATGCCAGTGCCAATTGAAGAGCCAGGGTTGATTTGCCAATACCCGGTTCTCCTCCCAGAAGAATTAGTGATCCCGGAACTAACCCCCCGCCAAGGATCCTGTCAAGTTCGATACTTTTTGTGTTTATCCTTTTATCATTTGTTGAGGTAATACCGGATAAAGAAACAGGTTTGGAACCTGACCCCGGATGTTTAAATTTTGAGGTCTTTGCTTTTCTTTGAATTATTTCTTCAACATATGTATTCCACTCTCCGCATGAAGGGCATTTACCAATCCACTTGGGCGCTTCATTACCGCAGTTCTGGCATATATATATTGACTTTTGGGGCAATATCCTAGTCTTTTTTTGATGACAACCTGTCAATTATATCACTTGAAGAATAACCCTCAATATAATCTACTGTAACAACCTCACCTCCCCGGGCTTTAACAATGTCATAACCAACTATATTCTCAGCCTTGTAATCACTTCCCTTAACCAGGATATCAGGTTGTATAATTTTTATCAGATTATATGGCGTCTTTTCCTCAAAAAGAACAACAGCATTTACAAAATTCAGTGATGCCAGAATAAGAGCACGTGAATATTCATCCTGGTATGGCCTTCCCGGGCCTTTAATATCCTTTACTGACTTGTCTGTATTCAACCCTATAATTAGTATATCGCCATAGCTTGCAGCCTGACTTAAATACTCAATATGGCCCCGGTGCAGAATGTCAAAACATCCGTTGGTAAAAACGAGCCTGTATACTTTAAATCTCCAGAAAGCCAGCAGATAATGAATATCTGAAGGGTTAACTATCTTTGATTTGTTCAGTTCCAGCTTATCCATGAATATAATTACACTTAGGAAATTTTTAAAAGATAAATATAAAACTAT
>CAZFHF010000014.1:16922-20770 GCA_964518655.1 uncultured Bacteroidales bacterium
TTAAGATTATAAATAATAAGGAATTACTACTTAAGTTTGTTTGTTTTGGTATCAGGAAATATTAATGCAGGTTTATACTTTTTTGCCTCTTCAATATCCATTGCGGCATATGAAATAATTATAATAATATCACCAACAGCAATTTTTCGGGCAGCAGGGCCATTAATGCATATTTCGCCGGATCCTCTCTTCCCTATCATTACGTATGTATCAAGCCGCGTCCCATTATCAATATCAAGTACCTGAACCTTCTCAAATTCAATAAGATTTGCTGCATCAACCAAATCTTCGTCAATGGTTATACTTCCAATATAATTCAAATCCGATTCAGTGACTGTTACCCTGTGTATTTTCGATTTTACAACTTCAATATTCATAATAATGCAAAGTTACAAATTAAAAATTATATTATCTATAAGTCTTATATTTCCGACTCTTACAGCTATACATCCAACAATACCGGGCTTTTCATCCCAGCTTTTAACAGGGCAAAGATTTTTTTCGTCAACTATTTCGAAATATTCTACTTTAGTGAACGGTAATTTATTTAATGTATCGAGAACCTCTTTTTTAATTGCATTAATATCATACTTGCCGGCATTTTTATTTGCCTTACAAAGGGCCTGATATATATAAGAAGCATACTTTCGCTGATCATGGCCCAATAAACTGTTTCTTGAACTCATTGCCAGGCCGTCATATTCCCTGACTGTCGGACAGGTAATTATTTCGATGTTAAAATTCAAATCTCTTGTGATTTTCTTTATGATTGCCACCTGCTGAAAATCTTTTAATCCAAAGTAAGCTTTATGGGGAGAAACAATCTCAAAGAGTTTTGTTACTACCCTCGCCACACCGTTAAAGTGACCGGGTCGGAATTTACCTTCCATTAATTTATCAAGATTACCAAAGTTGAATATCCTGTTATCAGGTTCAGGATATACCTCATCAACTGACGGGGTAAATACTATGTTACATCTGGTGCTTCTCAGAAGTTTAAGATCAGCAGCAAGGTTTCTGGGATAGTCCCTTAAATCATTTATATCATTAAATTGTGCCGGATTCACGAAAATACTGACAACAGTAAAATCATTCTGGTTAACGGAACAGTCAATTAAAGACAAATGTCCTTTATGAAGGGCTCCCATTGTCGGGACAAATCCAATAGTACTTGCTTCAGATCTTAAATATTTAATCCGGTCGCTTAAATCTTTCCTTGTCTCAAATATTTCCATAATGAGCCTGCAAAAAACTTGGATTATCAAACATACATTTATTTATACACAAATTAAATAATTAAAATAGATTTTTAGTAAAGCTGTTTATTAAATCAATTAATATTTTATTTATTCAATGCAAGAGAGGATTTTATAATCTTTAAAAAGTATTGAATTATATAATATGAATAATTTTTAGTAATTTTGTACATTATTTTGAAAAATTAGCCGCGGATTTATGGAAAATTCAAGAGTGTTGTTTATCTCTCAAGAAATTACTCCTTACTTACCCGAAACTGAAATGTCTCTTATAACAAGAAATTTACCTCAGGGTGTACAGGAAAAAGGTAGAGAGATTAGGACATTTATGCCAAAATACGGTTGCATAAATGAGAGAAGGAACCAGCTGCATGAAGTAATAAGGCTTTCGGGCATGAATATTATCATTGATGATACTGACCATCCTTTAATTATTAAGGTTGCTTCCATTCAGACTGCCAGGATGCAGGTATATTTTATTGATAATGATGATTATTTTCAGAGAAAGCATGTGTTAAACGATGACAGGGGAAAATTCTTTGAAGATAATGATGAAAGGGCAATATTTTTTGCACGGGGAGTTATTGAAACCGTGAAAAAACTACAATGGGCTCCTGATATTATTCATTGTCATGGATGGTTTACCAGCCTCATTCCGTTGTATATTAAAAAGGCATTTTATGATAATCCGTTATTTATTGACTCGAAAATTATCTATTCAATATATAATAATGAGTTCGATAACACGTTGAACAAATCGTTAAAACAAAAATTAAACACCGAAGGAATAGTTGGTGAAGAGTTAAATATAATAAAAGAGCCGGATTACGTTAATTTAAATAAACTGGCTATTGATATGTCAGATGCCGTAATATTAGGAAGTGATCCAATAAATAGCGAGGTTAAGAAGTATGTTGAAGTTACAGGTAAGCCAATATTAAAATACTATGATGATGAGGATTACATTGATATTTATTCGGATTTTTATGATAAAATTCTAACAAAGACTGTTGATGCGTAGATATTTTCACTCTGCCTGGTTTTTATTACCGGTATTGTTAATTTCATGTAAAGAGGATAGAAGTGTTATAGGACTTGAACTTTTAAAAGATTCTGAGGTTTTAAATATAGGCACTGTTGATACCCTGAGTATCAAGGCATTCACAGTTGAACCCAAGCACCTTTATACCACAAGTCAGATAATATCACCACTGGGCAGTTATACTGATCCTGTCTTTGGAGTTGTAAAAGCTGAATTTTTGGCACAATATGCATTTAGCACTTATCAGGAGTTTGGTATAGGTTCCGTACCGGACTCACTTGTTATCGAATTATTCTGTAAAAATTATTACGGGAATCCTGAATTTACTCCGAAAATAAATGTATACGAGCTCACTTCTGATCTGATTGATTCAATTGAGTACTTTTCTGATTTTGATCCTTCGGGAATGTATAATGTAAATAAAATTAACATTTCTGATGCGAAATTCAGAAGCCTGAATATAAATCCAAATAATACTGACTCATCACTTATTCAGATACATTTAAGCAATGAATATGCTGCGAAAATTATGCATTCCAGGTTTGTTGGTGACAGTTTATTTTACATAGAGGACAGTGTATTCAAGGCTCATGTAAAGGGATTATATTTTGAGGTGGAACAGGCAGGAGAAGACGGATCAATTTATTATACTGAGCCGGTTAATCTGCTATCCCGGATAGTATTATATTATCATAATGATGAGGATACACTTGATTATGATTATTACTTCTACGGCTCATATATGAAAGTTAATATTTATGATTTTAATAATCATAATGAAGCAAAAATTCCTTACCTTAATGATGAAAATTTTCAGGATACAGCAATATATATCCAGTCAATGGGAGGAACGGCAGTAAATATTAACATCCCTTATCTGACGGAATTGACTGATTTATTGGGTAATGTAGCAATAAATAAAGCTGAGTTGATAATACCTGTTCTTACTGATAGTATTGAACAACTGACATATAAAATACCTTCTCAGCTGGGATTAAGGTCGATAAATGATGAGCAGGAAGAAGCACTTTTATCTGATGATCCTTCAGTATTCAGATTATCAGGGTATTATGGAGGATTATATGATAATGAAATCCATGCTTACAGATTTAATATAAGTAATTACATGCAGGATATTTTTAATGGAGCTGAATATAATAACCTGAGGTTATTTGCCGGGTATTACAATCAATCGCAATATACAATTTCGTATAACACCAGGGAGGCAAACAGAGTTGTTATGGCAAGCGGCAATAATCAAAGGGAAAAAATAAAAATAGAAATATTTTATACTGAAATACCCTAATTACATTTTAAAAAATGTGTGGAATTATAGGTTATATTGGTGACAGGGAAGTCTTCCCGGTATTAATAAATGGCCTGAAGCGTTTGGAATATCGTGGATATGATTCTGCAGGAATATCTATTTTGAACAAGAAATCATTGATATACAAATGCAAAGGTAAAGTTAGTGATCTTGAAAAATATGTAAAAAACAAAGATTTATCAGGGCATTTGGGAATAGGTCATACCCGGTGGGCTACTCACGG
>CAZFHF010000015.1:0-20265 GCA_964518655.1 uncultured Bacteroidales bacterium
GTGGCAAATATTATTCAGGCGCAATTACTGTATCTTGACTCTTCAGATCCGGGAAAGGATATTCAGATCTACTTTAATACACCCGGAGGGGCAGTGCATGCTGGTTTGGGAGTGTATGATACGATGCAGTATGTTAACTGTGATATAGCAACAATATGTACGGGGATGGCAGCATCAATGGGAGCAGTATTGCTTTGCGCAGGAACCAAATCCAAAAGATCGGCATTAAAACATTCACGGGTAATGATTCACCAGCCAATGGGAGGAGCACAAGGCCCTGCTTCAGATATAGAAATTACTGCCAGGGAGATCCTGAAATTAAGAAATGAGCTGTATACTATAATTGCTGAGCATTCAGGTAATCCTGTTAAAAAGGTGGAAAAGGACGCTGACAGAGATTACTGGATGACATCAGAAGAGGCTCTGAAGTACGGCATGATTGATGAAGTACTCACTAAAAATACCAAGAAATAACGGGCACTTATTTATACCTTATTGATATAGTGTTAATTAAAATTAACAACAATTGCTTTTTTTTTTGTAATTTTGTGGTTTATTTTAAATTGACAGAGAATTAATTTCTAAAGCAAAGCGATGGACAAGTGTTCTTTCTGCGGCAGAGAAAAAAGAGATACAAACTTATTAATAGCTGGTATTTCGGGACATATATGCGATAACTGTATTGAACAGGCGTATGAGATTATTCAGGAAGAACTGAAAAAACATAGCGAATTTGATGTAAATTCCATTAAGCTCCTTAAGCCGATAGAGATAAAAAAATTCCTTGATCTTTATGTTATAGAGCAGGAAGACGCAAAGAAGTTCCTTTCAGTTGCTGTTTATAACCACTATAAACGGCTGATGCAATCTGATAAGAAAGAATCAGATGAAGTTGAGATTGAGAAATCAAATATTATCCTGGTCGGAGAAACAGGTACCGGTAAAACACTCCTGGCACGTACTATTGCAAAAATGCTGCATGTGCCTTTCACAATTGTTGATGCTACAGTACTTACTGAAGCAGGATACGTGGGAGAAGATATAGAAAGTATCCTTACAAGACTGCTTCAGGTTGCTGATTATAATGTTGAAGCTGCTGAAAAAGGTATAGTATTTATTGATGAGATAGATAAAATTGCAAGAAAAAGTGATAATCCTTCAATTACCAGAGATGTATCAGGTGAGGGAGTACAGCAGGGACTGCTGAAACTGCTTGAAGGCTCAATAATTAACGTACCACCACAAGGTGGCAGAAAACACCCTGACCAGAAGATGATTCCTGTAAATACCAAGAATATATTATTTATTTGCGGTGGCGCATTTGACGGTATAGAAAAGAAAATAGGGCAACGGTTAAATACAAAAGTCGTTGGATATACTGCTAACCGTGAATCTGAAAGAATAGAAAGAGATAATCTTCTTCAATATATTGCACCACAGGATCTGAAATCCTTTGGACTGATCCCGGAAATTATCGGCAGACTCCCTGTTTTAACGTATTTACAGCCTCTGGGAGAACCCGCTTTGAGAAGAATATTAACCGAACCGAAAAACTCAATAATAAGACAATATAATAAACTGTTTGAAATAGACGGAATTAAACTTACTTTTGAAGAAGATGTGCTTAACTATATAGTTAGTAAAGCCATAGAGTTTAAACTGGGGGCTAGAGGATTACGTTCAATATGTGAACATATTATGATTGATGCTATGTTTGAATTACCCTCAACAAATACAAATAAAATGGTTGTTACACTTAAATATGCTGAAGAAAAACTGGAAAAAATTAATGTGAAGAAACTTAAGGTTGCATAAAAAATTTGGTAATAATCTTAAATCGATTACATTTGTAAAAAATTACGGATAATGAATAAAGCAATATATACAATATGGTGGTGGTGTTATAAGCTCTTATTACTGTGAGTTTAAGCACGTAATTGTATATATTAATAATAAAAGCGGCCTATCGTACTCACGGTAGGCCGTTTTTAGTTTGTTACATCACTATAATATCTGAAAAATGAAAAAATTTAAAATTAGAACAAAAGTTAAAACTATTCTTGCTGATACTATAACCCCTGTTAGCATCTATCTGAAAATCCGTGATATATACCCTAACTCTCTTTTATTGGAAAGCTCTGATTATCATGGTAATGAGAATAGTTATTCATTTATATGCCTTATGCCTGTAGCAGGTTTTACTGTTGATAAAGGAAAAGCAATAAAACAGTATCCTGATGGCAGTAAAGCTGATGTTGAGTTGACTGATACAGGTTCTTTTAAAGATCAATTTACCGGATTTATTAATTGCTTTGAGCAGGTTGGGGATCACAGTAAAGTGCCTGTTAACGGATTGTTTGGATATTTATCATATGATGCAATTCAGTATTTTGAAACATTAACACTTGAAAAACAATTTGTTGACGATTATAAAATTCCCGATATCAGATATAGTTTCTATAAGTACATTATCTCTATTAACCATTTTCAGAATATACTTCATATAATAGAAAACCAGCTGGATGGAGAAAAAAGCCAGATTGACAGGATAGAAGCCTTATTGTATGGCAAAGTTCTGCCTGCAGAAAGATTCCAGCCAAAGGAGATCGAAAAATCAAATCTTAAGGATAGTGAATATATGAGAATGGTAACTAAGGGTAAGGAGCATTGTTATCGTGGGGACGTATTCCAGATTGTATTATCAAGGCAGTTTTCACAGCGGTTTACCGGAGATGAATTTAATGTTTACAGGGCTTTACGTTCAATAAATCCATCGCCATACCTGTTTTATTTTGATTATGGAGATTATAGGATATTTGGTTCTTCACCTGAGGCCCATTTGAAGATTCAGAACAGAAAAGCATATATAAACCCTATTGCGGGAACATTTAAGAGAACAGGAGATGATGAAAAAGATAAACAACTGGCAAACAAACTTGCGGCTGATTTAAAAGAGAATGCCGAGCACGTTATGCTGGTTGATTTGGCAAGAAATGATTTAAGCAGGCATGCTACAAAAGTTAAAGTAGAAAACTTTCGTGAAATACAATTCTATTCCCATGTATTACATATGGTATCCACGGTATCAGGACAACTCAACAAAAAGTCCAATATAATTGATATGCTTACTGCTACATTTCCTGCCGGTACACTTTCAGGAGCTCCTAAATATAAAGCAATGCAGTTAATTGACAGGTATGAGAATCAGAATCGGGGATATTATGGAGGAGCAATAGGATTTCTTGATTTTAAAGGAAATCTTAACCATGCCATTATGATTAGAACATTCCTGTCAAAAAATAATACGTTGTTTTACCAGGCCGGAGCGGGTATTGTATCAGAATCAAAAGAAGAGAGCGAGCTGCATGAAGTGAATAATAAGCTGGGTGCATTGAAAAAAGCAATTATTATGGCAAAAGATATTTGAAACATTAATTATTATAAAGATGAAAAGAATTTTAGTATTGGATAATTACGATTCATTTACCTATAACCTGGTACATTATATTGAAAAACTAACGGATGAGCCGGTTGACGTATTCAGGAATGATAAAATAACACTTGATAATATTGAGAGATATGATAAGATTGTTTTGTCACCGGGGCCCGGCATTCCTGTTGAGGCCGGTATTTGTATTGATCTGGTAAAAAAATACGCCGGGACAAAAAGAATTCTTGGTGTTTGCCTAGGCCATCAGGCTATTGCTGAGGCTTTCGGAGGCACCCTGATTAATCTGGATAAGGTATACCATGGAGTAGCAACCCCTGTTTCAGTATTTGCTGCTGATGATCCTCTATTCAGGGATCTCCCTCCCAGGCTCGAAGTAGGAAGGTACCACTCGTGGGTCGTATCAAAAAAGAATCTTCCGGGATGTTTCACAATTACATGTGAAGACGATAAAGGATTGATTATGGGTATAAGCCATAAAGAATATGATGTGAAAGGAGTGCAGTTTCATCCTGAATCAGTTTTAACTGAATACGGTGAAAAAGTTATGGAAAACTGGCTGATAAAATAAATATGAAAACAATAAAATATATTTACTATGAAAGATACACTTAATTACCTGTTCGAACATAAGATCCTTAGCAGAGAAAAAGCTAAGGAAATACTGATTCAGATAGGGAGCGGACAATTCTCGGAACCGGAAATTGCTTCGTTCCTCACAGTATTTTTAATGAGGAAAATTACCTCGCAGGAACTCGCAGGATTCAGGGATGCGCTGCTGGACCTGTGTATCCCGGTGAATTTAAATGATTATAATACTGTTGATGTTTGCGGCACAGGCGGGGATGAGAAAAATACTTTCAATATTTCAACGTTGACAGCTTTTATCATTGCAGGTGCAGGTATTAAGGTTGTTAAACACGGAAACTATGGAGTTTCTTCTGCCTGCGGCTCTTCAAATATTCTTGAGCATTATGGGTATAAATTCAGTAATGATGAAAATAAATTGAAAAATGAGATTGAAAAAGCAAACATATGTTATTTTCATGCTCCTGTTTTTCATCCTGCAATGAAAACCGTCGGACCTGTGAGAAAGGGTCTTAAGGTAAAAACATTTTTTAATATTCTTGGGCCCATGGTTAATCCTGCAAGGCCCAAAAACCAGCTTATTGGAGTATTTAATGAGGAAGTTATGAAACTGTACAACGACGTTTATTCAACCACAGATACAAATTATTTGATTGTATATAGCATGGATGGCTATGACGAGATATCACTTACCGGAGACTTCAGGTATGTATCGAATGATACTGATGCAATCATGTCACCGCAAGATTTGAAGCTGAAAAAAGTTATGCATGAAAATCTTTTTGGAGGAAATTCAGTTGAAGAAGCAGCCGGGATATTTAATGACATATTAAACGGGAATGGCACCGAAGCACATAATAACGTTGTAATAGCCAACGCGGCTATGGGACTGAAATGTTGCTTCAGGGGCAAATCAATTGAAGAATGCATCAGTGATGCAAAAGAATCATTATTCAGCAAAAAAGCATTGAACACAATGAAAAAGTTAATTGATATACAACCATGACCATACTTAATGAAATAATAGAATATAAAAAAAGAGAGATTGAAGGGAAAAGAAATACTGATGATGTAAAAAAACTTGAGGAAAGTAAATATTTTGAAAGAAAACCACTGTCATTAACAGATTATTTGGCTGATCCCGGGAAATCAGGAATTATTGCAGAGTTTAAGAAGAAATCCCCTTCAAAGGGTATAATTAATGAAAAGGCAGAGGCAGGAGCAATAACAGCCGGATACACAAAACACGGGGCTTCCGGCCTCTCAGTCTTAACCGATCTAAAGTATTTTGGTGGCTCTAACCAGGATCTGATAAAAGCCCGCGAATTAAACTGTATTCCAATATTGCGGAAAGATTTCATAATTAGTGAATACCAGGTTATTGAAGCTAAATCGATTGGAGCAGACGCTGTTTTATTAATAGCTGCAGCCCTTACAGCAACTAAGGTCAATGAACTCGCAAGGCTCGCAGACTTACTGATGATGCAGATTATATTGGAAGTGCATAATATTGAAGAACTTGACTGTTTGAATGAATTCATTGATATAGTAGGAGTTAATAACAGGAACTTAAAGGATTTCTCAGTTGATATTAATACTTCTGTTGTTTTGTCAGATAAGATTGACAAAGAATTTGTTAAAATATCCGAAAGCGGAATAGATTCTCCTGAAGTAATAAAAGAATTAAGAAAATATAATTATCAGGGATTTTTAATAGGTGAGCAGTTTATGATGTATGATGATCCGGTTTTAGCATTTAAGAGATTTGTAGAAAAAATTTAATTTTCCTGTGAGTGAAGGTATTTTGTAACTTGTAATATATTAACTGGCACTGAAAGAATATATGAGCTTTAATAAGATACATATCAAGGTTTGCGGAATGAGGAATAAATATAACATTAACGAACTGATAAAAATTTATCCTGACTATATAGGATTTAACTTTTTTAAGGAATCAATAAGATATGTGGGTGATGACTTTGATCCTTCAATAACGGAAAATATTCCGGCGGGCATTAAAAAGGCAGGGATTTTTGTCAAAGAGGATATTGATTCGGTTTACGAAAAGTGCAGTATATTTAATTTGGATCTGGTTCAGCTTCACGGAGGTGAAACTGCAGATTATTGCAGGCAGCTTTATTCCAAAGGTATAAAACTGATAAAAGTATTTAATATAGGAGACAGTTTTGACTTTTCCTGCCTGACCCCCTTTAGTCAGTACTGTGAATATTTTCTCTTTGATACTGCATGTAATACATATGGAGGAAGCGGAAAGAAGTTTAAGTGGGGTGTTCTGAAAGGATATGATAATAGGAAACCACTATTTCTGAGCGGAGGAATCGACATTGAAGATGCTGATCCAATAAAAAATATAGAGAGCCTGGATATTCACGCTGTTGATATTAACAGCAGGTTTGAAAAGGAACCAGGCATAAAAGATATTAATAAAATAAATAAATTCATTCAAGCACTTAAATATTAATGTTTTATGAAGTATGACGTAGATAAAAAAGGTTTTTATGGCGAGTTTGGAGGAGCTTATATACCTGAAATGATGTATAAGAATATTGAAGAGTTGAGGACAAATTACCTCTCTTTTATCAATGATCCAGCATTTCAACATGAGTTTAAGCAGTTGCTTAAAGATTATGCCGGGAGGCCTACACCGCTGTATTATGCGAAAAATCTTTCAGAATGTTATAATACAAATATTTATTTGAAGAGAGAGGATTTGACACATACCGGGGCACATAAAATTAATAACACTATCGGCCAGATATTAATTGCCAAAAGATTGGGAAAGACGAGGATTATAGCAGAAACCGGGGCAGGCCAGCATGGTGTTGCTACTGCAACTGTGTGTGCGTTAATGAATTTTAAATGTGTGGTGTATATGGGGAAGCTTGATGTTGAGCGCCAGGCGCCTAATGTATTACGAATGAAGATGCTTGGTGCTACAGTGGTGACTGTATATAGTGGAAATCAGACTTTAAAGGATGCTACCAATGAAGCTATACGCGACTGGATAAACAATCCTTCAGACACTCATTATATTATAGGCTCTGTTGTCGGCCCACATCCTTATCCTGATATGGTTGCAAGGTTACAATCTGTTATTAGTGAAGAGATGAAGTGGCAGCTAAAGGAAAAAACAGGGAGGGATTACCCTGACGCCATAATTGCTTGCGTAGGCGGTGGGAGTAACGCAGCAGGTTCATATTATCATTATCTGAATAATGATAAGGTTAAGTTAATAGCTGTTGAGGCAAGCGGGAAAGGTATTGATACGCCATACAGCGCAGCAACAATGGTTCTGGGAAGACCGGGTGTCCTGCACGGCAGCAGAACTATGGTGATGCAGGATGAGGACGGCCAGATTACAGAACCATATTCAATATCTGCAGGGCTTGATTATCCGGGAATAGGGCCAATGCATTCCTACCTTCATAAAATAAAAAGAGTGATTTTTAAACATATAACGGATGAGGAATCATTGGAGGCTGCTTACGAACTGACGAAAAAAGAGGGTATTATCCCTGCCCTCGAAACAGCCCATGCTCTGGCAATACTTGGAAAAATAAAATTCAGGCCCGAAGAGATAGTAACTGTCTGCCTGTCCGGCAGGGGCGATAAAGACCTGGATACTTATATCAAATATATTAAAGAATAATAGAATGAACAGATTAGACACGTTATTTAAGAAAAAACAAGGCAGCATCCTGTCAGTATACTTCACAGCTGGTTACCCACAGCTGAACGATACAGGAACGATCATAAAATGCCTGGCAGATTATGGGGCTGACATAATTGAAATTGGCATGCCATTTTCAGATCCCCTGGCCGACGGACCAGTGATCCAGAAAAGCAACGATCAGGCACTGAAAAACGGCATGACCCTGAGATTACTGTTCAATCAATTAAAGAATATAAGAAAGGAAACGGATATACCACTACTGCTTATGGGATACTTAAATCCAGTTATTCAATACGGGATTGAAGAATTTTGTATTAAATCAGCTGAGGTAGGAATTGACGGACTTATTTTGCCTGATTTGCCAATTGTTGTATATCAAGAAGAATATAAAAATGTAGTTGAAAAACATAATCTCTCAGTTGTTTTTTTAGTTGCACCTGAAACAAGTGATGAACGGGTAAGGGAGATTGATAATATAAGCCGTGGATTTGTCTATCTTGTATCCAGTTCATCAACTACCGGCATGAAAGAAGGTGTTGAAAACAAACAGCTTGAGTATTTTAAACGAATTAGAAACCTCGGATTGAAAAATCCGCTGTTAATAGGATTTGGAATATCTAATAACAGTACCTTTAAAAGAGTATGTGAATACGGTAATGGTGCAATAATCGGGAGTGCTTTTATTAAGGCATTATCTGATGAGCATGATCTTAAAGAGAATATCAGGACTTTTATTGGTTCAATACGTAATAATAAATAAAAAAAGCGGCCTAAACCGCTTTTTAACAAAATCTTATATTATTGTGACATCCTTATTCTGTTTCTGTTCCTGTATCTTAGCCTAAGCTGAATATCTTCTGATACGCCATTTCTCATAACTCTGGCATGTGAATCACGGGTGCCGTCACCATAATCAATGGTAATAGGATCCTTTCCTTCTACTTCTATAATAATTGTCCCGCTCATAATGAAGGGGCATCCGGGTTCAGTCCATAAATCATTTAATGTTCTTGAATATTCGTCTCCAAAAATATTTCTGCCATTGGCTGTTCCGTTTTCAAGATAGTGATCAATTACCCTGTTATCATCCATGTACATCGTTCTTGTTTTTTCTGCATTACGTGTCATGTATTTTCCGTCAGGAAATGTGAGCTTGCCATTTTCAAGATTTATGTCAAAGGTTACTGAGGAACTGTCAGCATTATATCCCAGGCTGACCATAGTATGTTCGCCTTCCACTTTTGCACTGTCAACGTAATAGTTTTCAAATCTCATAGTCCTTGTTGCACCAGCTTCAAAATGCCTTCCTCCATACCTGCTAATTATTATTTTTCCTGATTTCCAGTGTAAGTTACCATTAAATTCAACCTGGCATTCCCCGTTATAAGTGATTGTTACAATAAGAGTGTCGCCTTGCCATGTGTGGTCAACACTTTTACAAACAACTGCCTCGGTAGATTTAAGCTCGATATTGTTTAATGCATCCTGGGCATCATTAAAAGCATCATCAAAAATAGTTGTTGCCAACGCATCGTCTTCAGAGATCTGTAGTTCTTCATCACATAGTGAGTCTTCATTGTCTGTCTCACATGATGTTACTGCAAATGCCAATACAGCTAATGCTGAAATTAATCCTGTCAATAATTTTTTTGTCTTCATTGTATTAAATTTTAATTAAAACTATATTTCAATTATTGTTTCGGATTCTTAGATATAATATTTAGCAAAAGGTTTAATTTGAAATGTATTTATTTTTTTTATGTGAGAGGAATAAAAAAACCTTTCCTGAAATGGAAAGGTTTTCCTGAGGTTAACCTAAATATGCTTTAAGTAACTTGTTTTTTGTCTTTTGCCTTAGGTGTTTGATAGCTTTTTCTTTAATTTGACGGGTTCTCTCTCTTGAAATACCTATTGACTCACCTATTTCTTCGAGCGACATTTGTTTTTTTCCTATCCCATAAAAGGATCTTATTACATTGCTTTCCTTTTCAGGCAATGTATTTAATGTTCTTTCGATTTCCAGGGTCAATGATTCATTCATAAGTTTACCGTCAGTATCTGGTGAGTCAGGATTTTGAAGGACATCCAGCAAGGAGTTTTCTTCACCGTCCTGAAATGGCGCATCAACTGATAAGTGCCGGCCGGAGAGCTCAAGAGTGTTAGATACTTTATCTTCCGGCAAATCCAGGGTGTTGGCAACTTCATCAGGAGAGGGTTCTCTCTCATGCTCCTGCTCTAGCTGTGAGAATACTTTATTGATTTTGTTTAAGGCCCCGATTTTATTTAATGGTAACCTTACAATCCTTGATTGTTCTGCCAGAGCCTGTAAAATACATTGACGTATCCACCACACTGCGTAGGATATAAACTTGAATCCTTTTGTTTCATCAAATTTTTTAGCTGCTTTTATTAAACCCAGGTTACCTTCATTTATTAAGTCAGGTAAACTTAAACCCTGGTGCTGATATTGCTTTGCTACAGATACTACAAATCTCAGGTTTGCCCTGGTTAATTTCTCTAAAGCCTGCTGATCCCCTTTTTTAATCCGTTTTGCCAGCTCCACCTCTTCTTCCGGAGTTATCAAATCCTCTTTGCCAATGTCATGCAAATACTTTTCCAACGAATCACTATTCCTGTTTGTAATTGATTTAGTAATCTTTAACTGCCTCATAATACCATCTAATTAAAATTCAAAATATTCCTGCACATATAATTAACACCAAAATGCCGATTTTGTTATATAAAAAATATTAAATATTCTTAAATTTTCTTAAAATCAGCCAAATAATATATTCTGTAAAGAATAATTAATTTACATATTTTTTATAAAAATTCAAAATTTTGTTTAAGAGTTAATCAAATATCAGGCCATTTCATTAAGTAACTAATGTATTAATCTGATGGAAATTAATATTTATTTACCATAACCTGTAAGGATAGGGGGATAATACTTACATTGATCTTATTCAATGCTTTATATGGTTCACCATCACAATGAATCTTCATCTTCTTTTTTCTTGTAAGTAATACTTTTTTACACTTTATAATCTCAGAATATTTGCTTCTATCAATGGTTTTTGTCATTAACCGTATACCTATAGAAAGCATTTTCAACTTAGGAAAGGGTTTTAATATACATACATCCAGCAAACCATCATCAACCTTGGCATTTGGGGCAATATACACATTGTTTCCATATTGCCCAATGTTGGAGAATGTAATTAAAAATGATCTTACCTTTTTTTTGCTGTTATCAAACTCAATTTTATATTTTCTTGGTTTATAAGTTAAATATTCACGAATAGTTATTTTAATATAATTTTTAAATCCGCGTGCTTCATTTTTATTAAAGATTTTGCCAACATGTGCATCAAAACCAACTCCTGCATTACAAAAAAAGTATTTATCATTAATCTGGCCGGCATCAATTTTTTGTATTGCCGGATTATTTAATATTTGAATAGCTTTCTTAATATCCAGAGGTATAGATAAGCATCTGGCCAATCCGTTACCCGAGCCTACAGGAATAATCCCCAGCATTGAATCGGTGTTAATTATTGCTGAACCTATTTCATTTACTGTTCCATCTCCCCCTATAGCTACAAATTTTTTAATGCCCTTGCTTAAAAAATGCTCGGTAATTTTGTAAGCATGACCCCTGTATTTTGTTTCTTCAAAACAGGCATCATATATATCCTTATTAATCAAGGCATTAATCTGATTGATAAGATTTTGTGAATTACCCTTTCCCGAGATAGGATTTATTATAAATAATATCTTCTCTTTTAACTGTTTTTTTATACCAAACACCTTATTTTAATGTTGTATTTAAAAGAATATTTAATGTCAATATACTATAATATTGTAAATAATGAAATTATTAATATAACTTTATCGGTATCTGTTTATAATAAGCTAAGAGCAACCAATCTGCCATTCAAATCATCAATAATATGAATATTTTAATATTATAATTTGTTTATAATATGAATTATATTTGTTCGTTAGTAGACTGGGACTATTATAAACAGCAAATATTGGTAATGTTTGGATATATTTGTTAAATAGTATTGATTTAAATTATGTTATATTAAAAAACATCTTTGGTATGTAAAATTATTGATTTATGAGAAAAGGTTATATTACGATATTAATAATTATATTATTTACCTTACATATTAACGGTCAGGATGATAATTCTGCAGTTTTTTACAGTAATGAAATACGGACCGGTATTTTTCAGTTTTTCTTAAATACTTTTTACCTTGAATATGAGCATTTTGTATCAGAAAATGCAAGTTATGTTGTTCTTGGAGGCATGACTTTAAAGAAAGACAGCTATGAAGAGGTGTATGGGGGAGAGGGGGGAGCCCAGTTCAGGATCTACTCGAATAATATCATCGGGGGTTTTGATTTTTCAAATACGCAGGGTATATATTTTGCTCCATTTTTAAAATACAGGTATCTTGATGTAACTGATATTGACGGAGCGGAGTTTTCAAGTACCTGGGAAGATGGTCCTTTTAAAAATGTATACAACACTCTGGGAGGAGGTGTTTTAATAGGTGTTAAGTTCTTTGTGCTGGAAAGAGTGTCCATAGATATAAATGTTGGGGGGAAGATACAATATACATTTACAGAAAATGACCAGGTTCCTGATTACGCTTATGAAGTGTTCGGCATAGCCTATACAGGAGTATCTCCCGCGGGTAATCTTACATTTGGGATCAAGTTTTAACTAATCGGCAGATCAGATGAGCAGGGTAATATTCTTTATAAGCTTTTTAATTTTTTCAGCAGGACTTAATTCACAACCCGGAGGAAAGGCATTTCAGTTTCTGGAAAATACAAATTCTGCACGCGTGGCAGCATTTGGCGGAAAAGTTGCAGCGTTTTCAGATGATGATTTGAATATGCCTTTTCACAATCCTTCATTATTAAGGTCATCGATGCATAATCATCTGGTATTGAACTATGTTGACTATTTTGCTGATATAAATTACGGTTATGTATCATATTCAAGATCATACGGGAATATCGGGAACTTTGCTGTTGGTATTAATTATTTTAATTATGGAAAATTTATCGGTGCTGATGAATCCGGTGTTATAACTTCTGAATTCAAGGCGGCGGATTATGCATTAAACCTGATATATTCCAAATCTATTGATAGCCTTTTTACAATTGGAGTAAACCTTAAGCCAATATATTCAAATCTTGAATCATATAGCTCGTTTGCTATAGCTCTTGATGCAGGAATAACATATTATAATCCGGAAAAATTATTTGCTGCATCATTTGTTATGAAAAATATAGGTACTCAAATATCAACATATTACCCCAACGGTGAAAAGGAATCCCTTCCATTTGAAATACTGCTCGGAATATCGCAAAAATTGAAATACGCTCCCCTGGCATTTTATATTGTAGCTGAACATATGGAAAAACTTGACCTAACATATGTTACTGAAGAAGAAGAAAAAAATAACACAGATCCTTTTACCGGAGAGACCATCCAGGAGGATAAACTTAACACATTTATTGATAAATCTATGCGTCATATAATCGTTGGTTCTGAGGTATTCATAACAGAGAATTTTATGCTCAGATTTGGATTTAATTACCGCAGGCGTATGGAGATGAAAGTTGACTCCCGTGTCGGAACAGTCGGCTTTTCATGGGGCATGGGGATTAAAATCTCTAAATTCCATTTAAGTTATGCACGGTCAGCATACCACCTTGCAGGAACTCCTAATCATTTTTCATTAAGTATGAATTTATCAGAGTTTTATAAGAAATTTGAACTATAGTAATAATATTTCATACTATTATTGCACATTACCTTTTTTTTTTAGAAATTATATAGCCGATATTACCCATATAAGAATTAACTTTTATGATTTCGTTGAATAAGAAAATTGTAATCGCTGTTGACGGATGTTCTTCAAGCGGGAAAAGTACTTTTGCCAGAGCTATCGCTAAGCAACTCAACTATATATATATTGACAGCGGAGCCATGTACAGGGCTATAGCCCTCTATTGTCTGAAAAACAACATTATATCTGAGGAAAAAGTAGATCATGCCCGCTTGATAGAAGCGCTGAAAATAATTGTTATTGAATTTAAGTTTAACAGTAAATAACAGAAATATGAGACATGTCTGAATAACGAGAATGTCGAGGAAGAAATCAGGAGCGTTAACGTATCTGAAGTAGTAAGTATAATCAGCAAAATAAAGGAAGTCAGGGAAAAGATACTAACACTGCAGCGAAAAATAGGGCAGGGCAAAGGTATAGTCATGGATGGAAGAGATATAGGGACTGTGGTTTTTCCTGAAGCTGAAATAAAAATATTTATGACAGCCGATGTGGATATCAGGGCAAACAGAAGATATGATGAATTAAAAGCAAAAAATATTGATGTTGATTTTGAGATTATAAAAAGGAATATTGAAGAAAGGGACTATCAGGATATTAACAGGAAGGAAAGCCCGTTAATGAAAGCACATGATGCTATTGAACTGGATAATAGTGATATGACACTTGCAGAACAGATGGACTGGTTTAGTAAGATAGTAAGTGAATTTAAGGGTTAGGATATTATTTGAAATATATTTTTATTATTTCATTAAATATTGAATCTTTGTAATTGATATTAAAATAACAAACATGGAAGAAATTAAGAGAATAGGAGTACTTACTTCAGGTGGTGATGCACCTGGCATGAATGCTGCCATAAGGGCTGTAGTGCGTGCAGGTATTTTAAACAAACTCCAGGTATATGTTATTAAGAGAGGTTATCAGGGTATGATCGATGGGGATATTTTCATGCTTGAATCTCAATCAGTAAGCGGGATTATCCATAATGGAGGTACTATATTGCAGACAGCTCGGTGCAAGGAGTTTATGAAGCCTGAAGGCAGGGAAAAAGCATATGCGCAGATTAAGAAACATGATATTAACGGGATTATAATAATAGGAGGAGATGGATCATTTACAGGTGCTACTATCATGTCAAAAGAGTACGACATTCCCTTTATAGGTATACCGGGAACTATAGATAACGATCTTTATGGCACTGATTATACAATCGGATATGACACTGCATTAAACACGGTTGTGAGTGCTGTTGATAAAATTCGTGATACTGCCAGCTCACATAACAGGCTCTTTTTTGTTGAGGTTATGGGTAAGGAAGCAGGTTTCGTTGCATTAAGGAGCGGTATAGCCTGTGGTGCGGAAGGTATTCTCATCCCCGAAGTTAAGGGTCAGTATAAAAAGCTTATTGAATACCTGGCAATAAGAAGCAAACAGAAAAAATCAAGTATAATCCTCGTTGCAGAAGGAGATGATGAAGGAAGGGCATATGATATATCATCAAGAGTGCAAAAAGAATTCCCGGAGTTCGATATAAGAACTACAATATTGGGGCATATCCAAAGAGGAGGCTCACCTTCTGCATTTGACAGAGTGACAGCCAGCAGGATGGGCGTTGCAGCAGTCGAAGCTTTGCTTGATGATCAGAAAAGTATCATGATAGGGTTGGTTAATAATGAAATAGTACATGTGCCCTTAAACAAAACAGTTAAGCTGCATAAAGATGTGAATCCGGAGCTGCTTAAACTGGCTGATATCCTTATATAAAAAGAAAAAGTGCTGCAACGTACAACACTTTTTCTACCAGGCATCAATTATGTTAAATCTACACGCCAAAAACTATCCACACTTGGATGAACCGCAGGAAGTACATATTAAACAGCCTTCCTGATAGATTAACTCCTTGGCACCACATTCAGGGCATATTTGTCCTTTTTTGGCTTTAGTGCCGTCAGGAATATATCTTTTTAAAGCCCTGTCAACCCCATTTTTCCATGTATTTATAGTATCACTATCAAGTCGCAGTGATGAGACTAAATTCACCACATCAGGCAATGGCATTCCATGACGAAGAACACTTGAAATTAGTTTTGCATAATTCCAGAATTCTTTATTGAACATATGTGAAAGGCCACCTAATGTGTTTCTATATCCGTATTTATCCACATATTGAAAATCATACCTTGATTCTCCTTTTTCATTCCGGTTTTTAATAATATATCCCTTTGTTATTGACTTTGGAATTGGAAACATCTCTTCATCAGCCAAACCTGTGAATATTTCATATGGTTTGCCATCCTTAAGACCAACAAAGGCGATCCATTTCTCATCGTTATTCTTAAACCGGATAATTTCTGCATCAAGGATTTTTGGGCGTTTATATTTTTTTGCTTCTTCTTCATTGCTTTCGTCACTAGTCAGAAGTACTCCTGATCTTGATCCTTCCCTGTAAACAGTAACTCCTTTACAGCCGCTCTTCCAGGCATTAATGTAAAGTTCTCCCACCAGTTCTTCAGTTGCACTTTTCGGCAGGTTTATTGTTACACTAATTGAATGGTCAACCCACTTCTGTATCTCACCTTGCATTTTCACTTTGTTTACCCAGTCAATATCATTGGACGTTGCTTTGTAATATGGTGATTTCTTTATTATTTCCTGAAGCTTATTATCCTTGTATTTCTGTACTTCATTAGGCTTATATCCATATGTCACAAGCCATTCTGAAAATTTATGATGAAATACATTGTATTCTTCCCATGCATCGCCTATATCATCTACAAATGTGACGTTAACATTTGAATCATTAGGATTGACTTTCCTTCTTCTTTTATAGACAGGCGAAAATACAGGCTCAATACCTGATGTTGTCTGGGTCATCAGGCTTGTTGTACCCGTTGGGGCGATAGTAAGAAGTGCAATATTTCTTCTACCGTGCTTAAGCATATCGCGGTATAACTGCTCATCTTCATTTTTCAGGCGCTGGATAAACGGATTGTCTTTCTCAAGATGTGAGTCATATATTGCAAACGGGCCTCTTTCCCGGGCAAGGTAAATCGATGATCTGTAAGCTTCAAGGGCAAGAGTTTTATGAATTTCAATTGAAAAATCAATGGCATTTTCACTGCCATACCTTAACCCCATTGCAGCCAGCATATCTCCTTCTGCAGTTATTCCTATGCCCGTCCTGCGCCCCTCTTCGGTCTTAAAACGTATACTTTCCCAAAGATTCTTCTCAACCCTTTTAATTTCTTCATCTTCGGGATCATTGTTGATTTTATCAATTATAGCATCAATCTTTTCTATTTCCAGATCAATTATGTCATCCATAATTCGCTGTGCGTGATGCACGTGTTCCTTAAAAAGGTTAAAGTTAAATATAGCCTTGTCTGTGAAAGGATTATCAACATAACTGTAAAGGTTAATGGCCAGCAACCTGCATGAGTCATAAGGGCAGAGCGGTATCTCTCCGCAGGGATTGGTTGAAGATGTTTTGTAACCAAAGTCAGAATAACAATCCGGCACCGATTCCATTGTTATAGTATCCCAGAATAATATGCCCGGCTCAGCTGATTTCCATGCATTATGTACTATCTTTTCCCACAGTTTACGCGCATCAATCTCTTTTTTTACCGCGGGATTCTCTGAATCTACAGGAAACTGCTGCATGTAACTTTCATTATTTATTACAGCATTCATAAATTCATTATCGATCTTCACAGAAACATTGGCTCCCGTAACTTTCCCCTTTTCCAGCTTAGCGTCAATAAACTGCTCGGCGTCAGGGTGTTTTATAGATATACTAAGCATTAATGCCCCTCTTCTTCCATCCTGTGCTACCTCACGGGTTGAATTCGAATATCTCTCCATAAACGGAATAATACCCGTTGATGTGAGAGCACTGTTTAATACTGAACTGCCTATAGGGCGGATATGGGATAAATCATGACCAACACCACCTCTGCGCTTCATTAACTGAACCTGTTCCTGGTCAATTTTCATAATACCGCCATATGAATCAGCAGGTTTGTCGTGCCCTATAACAAAACAGTTTGAAAGTGAAGCTACCTGGTATTTATTGCCTATACCCGTCATAGGGCCGCCCTGAGGAATAATATATTTGAAATCTTTTAATACGGCATATATCTGATTCGGAGTTAAAGGATTGGGATATTTTTTCTCTACCTTGGCTATTTCTCTTGCTAACCTCCTGTGCATCTCGTCAGGACTCTTTTCATATAAATTGCCTTTTGAATCCTTTAATGCATATTTGTTAATCCAGACAGTAGTTGCCAGATCATCACCCTTAAAGTACTCAAGCGTACTCTTCAGAGCTTCCTGATGACTATAGGTTTTTTTCACTTGGTCATTTACGTCTTTTTTCTCATCTCTTTTTAGTTTGAAGTCTTCAGAGCTGGTTTTTCCTGTCTTTATTTCTTCAGTGTGCATCGAATATTTTTTTAAAACGTTGGAAATCTATGTGATAATTGTCCTTCAGAGAATGGAACGCAGGTTATGCAATTTAGAAATTGAATCAAATTTCTGCAACTTGATATTCTTTGTATTTATCAACATTTCAGAATATTTATTAACTCAACTGTTAAAGTGTTGGAACACTGACAGATATATTATTTTTACAGGATTTCATACAAATCAAATCTTTAATATGCAACAATTTAATATTTTTATTTTTAAAAAAATATTAACATTAAATTTTAAAAAATAAAGTTACTAATCTTGTCGTTAATAGGGTAAATAAATGACGGAAAATTTCATTCGAATTGATTGTATTTGTTAATTTTGCCGGAGAAATGCCGAAGTGGCGGAATTGGTAGACGCGCATGACTCAAAATCATGTCTCCGCAAGGGGGTGTGGGTTCGATTCCCACCTTCGGTACTGATTTCATTATTCAAGTATCTTCTGAAAGGCTACAACATCTAGTATTTTATCGAATTTTTCCCCGACTTTCCTGAAGTGTGCGCACTTTTCATAACCGCATCTTTCAAATAACCTGATGCTTTGGCCATTATCGCCGGCTATAATTCCCACAAGTACGCTTATATCTTGATGCCTTGCTGTATCTTCAAGCTTTTTTAATGCCAGCTTGCCAATTCCTTTACCGGTAAACTCTGGTTTTAAATATACAGTGACTTCTGCTGTCCTGTCATAGGCTTTTCTGTCCTTATATTGCGAAATATAGCAGTATCCGCAGGTATTACCGTTGTATTTGATCAGATATGATTTATACCTGGGATGGCCCACAGGAATAGTCTCTTTTAATGCCTGAACAGATACTTTATCAATATGAAAAGTAGCAGTTGAGTTGAGTATATAATAATCATAAATCTCTTTAACAACTTCAAAATCTTTTTCCTGCAAATCAATAAATTCCAGGCTCATTTTATAACGCTGATTTAATATTCTAATAAATTATTATGTTTCAACGCTTCGTTATAAATAATCCCCCTGGCAATAAAGGACGGGCCTATTCCACTGCCTCTGGCAGCCAGCAGTTTGTCACCCGCTTTTAAACCCAGCAGCGAAAGCAGTTCAGGCGAAAGACTTAAATATTTTTTCTTATTCAGATATGTCCAGCATATCCATCTGTCTCCGGTCTTTAATATTTCCAGATTGCCTGTTGTGAATGAGTCAGTCTTCTTTACATACCCTGTTAATTTTATAAGGTTATGGCTGAATTTTGTTTTAATGAGAGAATCAGTGGAGCATGTACCAAATCCCCCTGAAGCCTTGCTACCTGATATTAATACTATCTTATCCGCCTTAAATAACTGATATTCTTCAAATGCTTCATCGGGGATCCGTATCTGCAGTTCATTGTTTATGGTTGTCCAGCCAAAAACGTATTTTCCTCCTTTAACTAGTTGCGGCATATTTATTTCAATAAAGCATTTACAATTTCACTTATAGGTTCGAGATCTTCTGTTACCAGAGGAAAATCATTCTTATAATTCCAGTGAAACCAGGCAATGTCATATTTATTGAAAATTTCTATCAGATCTTTATATAGTTTCACCCTTAGTTCAACGGGCGTGGAAGGGAAACAGCCAAACTCACCGCAGTAAAGAGGCAAACCATTTGCCCGGGCTACTTTTACAGCCTTAAGAATATCCTTTTCCATGACTCCTTTATCATAATATTTATAGAATACACTATTTTTCTGCCTGTAATTCTTATCAAGTGTAGCCCATGTCTCTTTATCAATGGTATATCCCGGATAATTGACCGCTCCTTCATATCCGTAAACACCGGTCCAGGGTGCCTTATAATGAGTTAAAAGCATTGGATTATAATAATGGAAGCTTAATATTATGTTGGGATCATTATCCGGAACTTTAAGATCTTTGAATGTCTCAACTATCTGGTACCTGTTTGATCCTATGACTATTACACGTTCAGGTTCCAGTTTACGAACTTCAGTATATGCCCTTTTTAGCAGTTTGTTCCAGTCGTCAGGATCTTCTGAAACTGCTTCATTCAATAATTCATATGCCACTAAATTTAATGGGTAACCTGATAATTCATTGCTTAGCTGTTTCCAGAGATCTATAAACTTTTCCTGTGCTGCAGGATCATCCCACAACTGCCGGTTGTCAGCAATATTAAAATGATGTGAACGTAAAATATGCAGGTCAACAATCAC
>CAZFHF010000016.1:0-20225 GCA_964518655.1 uncultured Bacteroidales bacterium
CCGCCGGCACCTCCGGAATACAGTCCGTTACCGCCTCCGCCACCATTTAATGCGTTCCCGGCACCTTTTCTATAAGTAAAACTGTTGTTAATTATCCCTTCGCCTTTTTTACCTGCCCTGTTTAACTGTGTTATATTAAAATAAAAAGTATCTTTTGAGGCAACATTATACCTGCATCCTCCTGTATAGTCCTCTTCCGGCCCGGCACCGCGGAAACCCTGGCTACTGACATTTATATCAGCATTAAGTATAAGCTTATCATATGCCATAATGGCTACTACACCCCCTGTTTCACCGTCCCAGGCATAGGATTCAACAGTCGACCTAACATTTATTTCATCACCGGCAAATATTTTTACAAGCTGGATATCTTCACTATTATTATATTCATTCAGGAAATATGAAGTAAATACTATGTAGTTTTGAGGCTTAATAATATTTTCTATCTGAAGAAACTCATATTTGCCGCAATTCCTTTCATCATTAATTGTTCCCGGCAGTGTTTCAAAACCAGATGTAGTAATAAGAGTCGCACCTGTCATCTGTATGAACAGAACGTAGTCACCTATTTTAAAACTATCCAGCTGAGGAGAATCAACAATCCTTATAGTATCATTAAATACAGAATCAACATCAAGGTAATAATTGATCACACCTTCTGCCTGCTGTGAATTTAGCTGAATACAGGTTATAACGAATAGTATTGATATGAAAAAGGCTCTTTTCAATGAAAGTGAGCTGTTATTTTATTAACAATGATCAAAGATAAAAAAATAATTGACTTATGAACTAATATAAATTTCAACAAAATGCTTGTAACACAACATATTATTAATATGCTTCAGAGCAATGAAATAATTAATATTATGTATTATTTTTAATCCCTAAATATAGGAAATTCCAGAGTAAATGTTGTCCCTTTTCCTAAATCTGTCTCAAAATCTATACTTCCATTACAGCTTTCAATGATATTCTTGACAATGGCAAGGCCTAATCCCATTCCGCTGGATTTGGTTGTAAAGTTTGGCATAAATAATTTTTCCTTTAGCTCGTCGGGTATTCCTTTTCCGTTATCCCTGATTTTTACCAATGCCGTATTTTTGGTTGTCATTAACTCAACTTCAATCTTTCCTTTGATATCTTCAGGGATTGATTGAATAGCATTCTTAATCAGGTTGATGAACATTCCGGACAGCTGCTCCTTGTCACCTAATACAGTAACATTTTTATTATTATGAAAGTTTGTTTTGATTGTAATGCCTTTTGTATTAGTAAAAAGGTCAACTGAATTTTTTATTTTCTGTACCAGGTCAATCTTCTGATTCTTTGCTTTTGGCATTTTCGCAAAATTTGAGAATTCAGAAGCAATAGCCGATAAATTATCAATTTGTTCAATAAGGTTATTAGCTACTTTATCAATATGATTATTATAATTTTTCTCACCATCTTTCCATGCCCTCAACAGATGCTGAACACTTAATTTCATTGGAGTTAACGGATTTTTTATTTCATGCGCAATCTGCTTTGCCATTTCACGCCAGGCGCTTTCACGTTCAGATTTTGCAAGTAATTCAACATTTACAGCAAGTTCTTTAACCATCCTGTTATATTCTGATACCAGGCTGCTTATTTCATCTTTCCTGTTATATTGGATCTGCTCATACTTTTTGCCAAGCTTAATTTCACTGAATTTTTGCTGTATCAGACTCAGAGGTTTTGTAATCTGCCCTGAGATAAGGATAGCAATAGCTACGGTTAATAATATCAGTAACATAAATACATTAACTATTGCTATTGCAAGAGTCGTAATCTCTTTTTTCAGTAAATTTTGTTTTGTAAAGTATGGCAGGTTAAGATAAGCAAGTAATTTATTATCAACATTTATAAATGGCACATAGGCAGACAGATAATCCAGATTTCCAATTTTTTCATGGTGTACGAATTCAGCCTGTTTGTCAATAACCATCTTTTTAAAAGCAAAAGGATTCATTTTCTCTCCCAGCAATCCCCTTTCAAATATTTCCGGCCGGGATGTGGCAAGCAGATTTCCATCCGGATCATACAGGTTAATATCAGTATAAAACACCTCAGAAAATTTTATCATTAACTGATCAAGATTATCATATTTATCAGCTGACCAGTCAGGTCTGAGGACATTAAGGAAAGCAAGCTTATGATCCAGTTCAACATAAACAGACTGAATCTTTTCGCGCAGATTATCATTATGTTTCTCCTGGTATTGTTTAATACTGAAATATATTGTGCCGCCTCCTATAAGAATAAGTGAGAGAAACAATATCGATATAATGAAGAGCTGTATCTTATTCTTGAAATTTAATTCTATTCTTTTATCAAGTTTTGAAATATTAACTAATAACAGTGAAACTGCAACCAGAAGGTAATAAAAAACGAAGAAATAGGAAAACGAAACCAGCAGGTTAAAAAATGTCACTGATGGTTTGCTAAGTATTATCATATTATTTTCATCAGTATTGTAGATAAGATGTGTATAACCATCAAAGTTCAGAAAATTGTAGTCTTCATTTGTATCACCATAAACATCGGAATCCAAAGCATAAAGAAAATTACCGGATTGTGCGATAAGCCTGTTTTTATAATATTTTGCATAAGATAATTCACTCAGTCCGGTGTTTTGTACAAATTTATCATCCAATAATAATTCAGGATATCCTAATTCTTCGGAAACCAGCCTTGATTCAAGTTCAATAAATAAAGTAATTTCATTTATTGAATCAGGCAGTAAATATTTCAATCTTCCCAGATAATTTATCCTGCCGTTTAGATAATCCAGGTAGTAGAATTTTGAGTTGGGCAGACGGATCCCGTCATTATTAATGACCTCATCGTAAAAATCGTAGCATTGAAACTGCGCCTTTTCAGGTATATCAAAATATATACTGTCAGATGGCCGGCAGTCAATAAATCTCATATTGTATTTATTCCAGAAACCGGTAAAATATTTATTTTGCAGGTATGAATAAATATCAGCGGAGCTATAATAATAATCAATTAGCAGATCAAGCAATCTCTTATCCGAAGTTATTTTCTGGCTTATCCGCTCAAGCAAATATTCAGCTACAGGATCATGCTCAGCAGCTAAATTTTCCACAAGGATCTTCATGGAGTTGCGTTCTTTTTTCTGGCTTATGTATGTAGTAAAATATATTGTATAAAAAGCGAATAATAAAACCAGCAACACGAGCGAAGGATAACGGTATATATGATCTCTTTTGTATTTTATAAAGGTAATAACTGAAAATATAAGGAACATAAATACAATAGAAAAAATGTCAGTCCTGATATTAGTTAAATAGCCCGCTGCAAAGCATATTATCAGAACCAGCGCAAAAATCAGTATCACTGTTCCCGGAGTAAAATTTCTTTTTCCCGGTTCTAATATTTTATCAATAATGAGTATGAGAGAAGTAAAATATAGTGCATAAACAAATAAACCGATGAAACTGTATGTACTGAGACCTGTAACTTTATACGCCTCATATGATATGCTTGAATCGTATATGAGACTGATGACCATAGAATATATAAATACAGAATATGCTGTAAGGCCAACAAATAATATTATTTGTAACAAGAACGATTTAAACTTATTTCCGGTAAATAATTTTTCAGAAAAATAAAAATCCCTGTTAAATTTTATTGCCAGAAACGTAAGCAACAGAGCATTAAGAAGCATATCGCCCAGGGAAGATAAAAATATTGAGTTGGCAAATGGTAATGGCCCGAATAATTCAAGGTTATATACTGACGTTGGGAATTTATATCTGGCTTCAATAAATCTGAAAGCAAGAAAGATAAGCCCGGTAACTAATATCGCCCAGTTTCTGGATTTATTGCTGCCAATATTTTTTATAATACTGCTTATATATAATAAAATAAAGAACAGGCTTATCAGATACAGGATCGGGGGCAAAAGATTTTTTAATTCGGGATATTTGGTTTCATTGCTGAAAATTAAAGTAAACAGGTATCTGTTATTCCAGTCGTATATAGAATTGGAACCGCTAATTCCTTCAGCTATTATTTCAGCTGATGATGGTATTTTAAAGTCATCGTGAAAGGCATTTTTTAAAAACTTATTTTCATATGGATATTCTTTCTTAATTAATATGAAACCTACTGTAACATACTCATTGAATTCAAATGTTTTAACAGCGTAATATGCATTTGAGAGAAAAACAAGCGGATTCTCATAATCTGCAGGATAAAAAATATTACTGAATGAGATCGAATTATCTGACCAGCTAACAAGGGTGTCGTTTTTATATATAAGAATTATTATACCATTATCGGCAAGATGCTTATGGCCAGTGATTTGCCAATTACCCTTCAATTTATCATATTCTTTATCCAGGTTCGAAAATTTACTGTTTAATATTCTTTGAAATTCAACAAGGTCGTTTTGCCCGAATTTGATATGGGATAAAAGAATACTGGAAAGTATAGCGAGAATTAATAATACTACTGCTATTTGTAAATATTTTCCCTTTTTAATCATTTTGATATAAGATAAATATAGTTTATACAAATCTAGTATAGAAAAACCAATTAATGATGATACGGCTCCCCTTTCAATATAGTTAAAGCCCTGTACAACTGTTCTACAAATATTAATCTTACCAGTTGATGAGGGAACGTCATTTTTGATAAAGATATGCTGTCGCTTTTTTTCGTATATACTTCTTCAGAAAATCCTGCATTTCCCCCGGTGAAAAAGTATATGTTTGATAAACTCTGGTTCATTAATCTTTGAATATAACCTGCAAATTCAAAAGAATCAAAATCTTTGCCATTTTTATCAAGCAATACTGAGTAATCTGATTTTTCAATATACTTTATTATGCTTTTACCTTCGGTTTCCTTAGTTTTATCGTCTGATAATCCTTTTAATTTCTTTGATTCGGCAATATTATAAATTTCAAAAGACAAATATCTCCTTATTCTTTTTTCGTATATTGATATACCCTCTTTTATGAAATTTATATTTGTTTTGCCGGTATTAATTAAATATATTTTCATTGTTATTCTAAATAGATATAATACTTTTATATCATATAAATTAATGATTTAAAAATCAAATAAGTTACAAACATAATCTAATAATTTATGAAAATTATGAAACTATTTATACCGGTAATTTTTATACACTTACTGTTAACAGGCGCAAATGTAAATTCTTTATATAATGACATACCTGATGCAATAATTAATGCCCTGAAAGAAGGCAATGCAGCGGAGCTGGCTAATTATTTCAGTGACAATGTTGAACTGGCATTACCAGATATAGACGATATTTATAGTAAGAACCAGGCGAAACTGATCATTGAAGATTTTTTTGCCAAGCATCCCCCCAAAGGTTTTAATATTTTGCACAAAGGAGGAAAAGAATCATCAAGATATGCAATCGGCAATTTACTAACTCCGAATGGGGAATTCAGAATTACCATTTTAATAAAGATTAAGGATAATAAAACTTATATTAATCAGTTACGCATCGAGGAAGAAAATGGAGAGTGATTACATAGAAGATTTTATTGATAATGCAATATCTGAAGATATTGGAGATGGTGACCACACCTCCGAGGCTTGCATCCCTGAAGATGCGCGGGGGAAATTAAAATTACTGGTTAAGGATTCCGGTATTCTGGCAGGTATCAAAGTAGCTGAAATGATATTCAGGAAATTGGATCCGGGAATGGTTTTTAGCAGGTTATTGAACGACGGACATGAAATAAAGCCCGGAGATATTGCATTTTTTGTTGAGGGAAACGCTGTTGCACTTCTCAAATCAGAGAGGCTGGTATTAAATGTAATGCAAAGAATGAGCGGTATTGCTACTAAAACAAATAAATATGTCAGGGAGCTATCCGGCCTGCATGTAAAAATTCTGGATACCAGGAAAACAACACCGGGTATGCGTATGCTTGAAAAGGAGGCAGTTAAGATTGGTGGAGGGGAAAACCACAGGTTTGGATTATATGATATGATACTGATTAAAGACAATCATATAGATCTTGCCGGAGGTATCGATAAAGCAATAACCAGGGCAGTTGAATATAAAAAAAAGCTGAAAAAAAAGCTGAAGATTGAAGTTGAAGCAAGAAGCATAAATGATGTAAAGGAAATTTTACGGCTGGGGAACATTGACAGGATTATGCTTGATAATTTCTCCGTGAAGGATACAAAAGAAACCGTTAAGCTGATAGGAGGCAAGTATGAAACCGAATCTTCAGGTAATATTACCCTTAAGAATATAAGAGCTTTTGCTGAATGCGGCGTTGATTATATATCTGTGGGAGATCTGACACATCATATTACAAGTCTTGATATGAGTCTAAAAAAGGGGACAGTCACCTGATTTAAAAAGGGACAGCCACCTGTAACATCCGACCTTTAGCATCCGACCTCTAACTCACAACCTCTAACATCAGACCAGTAAATTTGTTAATTAAGTTATTGATGACTATTTTTGAAGGATAACGAAACAGATATAATATCCTTTAATGGATCAACAGTATCATCAAAGAACTTACAGGTTTTTTAACAGGCAGGTTCATCAGCTGGGAGATTATTTTCGCAGAATGTCTTTTATAGGTTTTGAGGGAGTACCTATATATAACGTATTCTCATTTTTCTTCAGGGGTTTGATGAAAGGATCCCTTAATATGAGGGCCACTGCAATTTCTTTTAACTTTTTACTGGCTCTGGGCCCCGGGGTTATTTTTTTGCTTACCTTAATACCCTACCTACCCATAGAGAACTTTCAGCAGGAATTGATGAACATATTATATGATATCATTCCTGAAAACTCATATATTGCCATTGAATCATTAATGGCTGAAATCTTTATAAAAAGGGGAGGGCTTCAGGTATTCGGATTAATGACAGCTTTTTTCTTTGCATGGAAAGGGGTCAACGGCATTATTGAAGCATTTAACGCTACATACCATACCATTGAGACTCGTCCCTGGCACGAGCGAAGGCTAATATCAGTCGGACTGGTATTTATTCTGGCTACACTGGTAGTTACTGCTATTGTATTAATAATGTTCAGTAGAATAGTAATAAGCAGACTTGTTGATTACGAAATGATTCAGATTGATATCACATACTATCTCCTGATGATTGGTAAATGGATTATTATTATCGGACTGACATTTTTCTCCATTTCGTTTTTGTATTACTTTGCTCCAATGAGAAAAACAAAGTGGAAGTTTTATTCAGCAGGTTCAACGCTGGCAACTATGTTAACAATAATGGCATCCCTGGGATTTACATACTTTGTAAATCATTTTGCAAATTTCAATAAGTTTTTTGGCTCAATAGGGGCTCTTGTTGCCATGATGCTATGGATTAATTTTAACGCTCTTACCTTGTTAATAGGATTTGAATTAAATGCAAGCATTAACAACGCCCGGCAGATAAATGCAGAATTAACTGATATATTACCTGAAGTATAGCAGAACTTATTAATGGTTAACAGGGCATTTTTTATATACTATTATTATTCAATGAATTCTCCGTTTTCATAAGTGCCTTCCTGAAAAGTTCCGTCAACCCATGTATATTTACCTTTGCCATGAAATTTATCATTTCTGAAATATCCGGTATATTTATCTCCATTTGCGTAAAAGTATATACCATATCCGTCCTTTACACCATTTTTCCATTCACCGATATACCTGGATCCATTTGACCATATATATGTTCCCTGCCCAGAAAAATTATCATCTGCCCACATACCGTCATAGCTGTCACCCTCTGGTCCTGATAACTGTCCATATCCTTCACGTTTGCCATTAACGAAATTTCCCTGGTATTTATAACCGTTTGTATAAATATATACACCTTTGCCGTCTTCGCAAGTGCCTGATATACATCCTGTTTCCTGTGACAGCAGGTTGCCTGCCAGACAGGCCATACATAATAGTAATAATGTTTTCATTTTTAATATTTTATTTTGGCAGCATACCAAATAATTTTAAAATAGTACGGTGGAACTTATGTGCACCCATAACAGGTTTGGCAAACATATAAATGCATTTCTTATGAATAATCTGTTTCTGATATTCCTCTGCAATCCTTACAGTCGTCTTTGTATCTGACATCTGTTGTACCCAGATATTTGTTATACCTTTATTAATGGCATCTCTCAGAACAGCATCAGTTACATTTTTTGGTGTTACAATTAACAGGCTGGTCACGTCAGAAGGTAGTGCACTGACATTATTATAACATTTTTTGCCGTCAATTTTATCCGTATTAGGATTTATTGGATATACCTCAAATCCTTTATCAGTCAAATCTTTGAAAACACGATATCCGAATTTTTTATTATCCCTGGATACACCGGCTATAGCCAGCTTTTTTGCTTCAAAAAACTTTTCTATTTCTTTTTTGGTAACCATGGTAATTTTATTTTCAAAATAAAAAATATTGTTGTCAGATATGGCAAATCTTAATCTAATTTAAATAAAATTCCTGTTTGAGCGTTAAAATAATTATTACATATTTGCAAATTAATATATTTCCCTTGCTAATTAATGAAATTACAGCTGAAAGATATAAATTACACGGAATTATTTCAATTATTTTATATCATATTGAAGTTGAATTAGATAAATAAGATGCAGAAGTATTTAACAAGAAATTTACATATAATTTTTTTGTTACTGTTTTCAGGATGTATGAATTTTAATAATGTCGAGGTAGGAAAGATTGAAGATCTAATATTTAACAGTTTCAAAGAAAATATTGTAGAGTTGTCATTAAAGGTGCCCATATCCAATCCTAATAATTTTGGCTTCAGGATTAAGGAAATAAACCTGAGAACAACTGTAAATAGTTATTATTTAGGCAGGGTGACAAGTGATGATGTGATAATTATACCTGCAAAATCAAATGAGATTCATAACCTTAAAATAAAACTCAGAATCACAAATATTATCCAGGGGATTACCGTTTTTTTTAGTCTTTTTAAAGAGGATAATATAGAAGTGGAAATTGAAGGATATATAAAATTCAAATCGGTTCTTATAACCAGAAAGATTTATGTAAAAGAAACTGCCTTAATAAATTCATTTAAATGATATTCTTATATCTGACTAAAAAAAATTAATTTTGACCAGCAAATATTAACATAGGAATTGCGTGAAATATATTATTTTCTTTTTGAATATACTATTTTTACAGTTTAACCTTAAAATATCCGAGGCGCAGGTGCAGCCTGAAATTTTTTACAGGCTGAATCACAAGGCGTATAATCAGGGGCAAGTAAGAATTTACCAGGATAGTTCCATCCTGAATTTTTTGGATTATCATATACAGGCACAGGAAAAACTTGATGGCATCAGGGGATATAGAATATCTATATTTCGGGACACAGGGCAGGATGCAAGAAAAAATTGTATGGCTGTCCGTTCAAGGTTTAAAAACAAATATGACAGTATACCCTGCCACGAGACTTTTGTCTATCCATATTATAAGTTATATATTGGTGATTTCAGGACGGAAAGTGAGGCATTAAGATTTTTAAAGATTATTGAAAGAGATTTCCCTGATGCTTTTATTGTAAGGGACATTATTTCATTTCCTGATTTAAAATAAAAATTCTATATCAGCTGTAATGAGTGATGAGATTAAACACGAATGCGGGATAGCTTTAATAAGGTTGCTTAAGCCTCTGGAATATTATCAGCTGAAGTATGGCACATGGAGGTATGGTTTGCAGAAGTTATACCTGCTTATGGAGAAGCAGCATAACAGGGGCCAGGATGGTGCAGGAGTTGTATCGTTAAAATTCGATCTCAAATCGGGCCATGAATATATTAATCAATTTAAAACAAATAAAGCTTCGGCAATAAATTATGTTTTCAGAAAGATAAACAAGAGTTTTCTGGAAGTTGAGAGTACAAATCCTGAAAGGCTTAATGATGCAATATGGTCAAAGGAAAATCTGCAATTTGCAGGTGAACTTCTGTTGGGGCACTTGCGCTACGGCACTTATGGGGCTAACAGAATAGAGAATGTACAGCCGATAATGCGTCAGAATAACTGGAAATCAAGGAATCTGGTGCTTGCGGGGAATTTCAACCTTACCAATGTTGAAGAACTATTTCATATATTGATAAATCTTGGACAGCATCCTCGTGATAAGATTGACACAGTAATTATGCTTGAGAATGTAGGCCACTTCCTTGATAATGAGAATCAGAAGGAATTTGACAAATATAAAGGCCAGAATAAATCCAACGTTGAAATCTCAAAACTTATTGAAGAAAATATCAGTATTGAAAATATACTTCGCGAGTCAAGCAAAAAATGGGATGGGGGATATGTTATTGCAGGACTTATAGGTCACGGAGATGCTTTTGTGATGCGAGATCCATGGGGCATAAGACCTGCATTTTATTATCGTGATGATGAGATAGTAGTTGTTGCCTCAGAGAGGCCGGTTATACAAACTGTCATGAATGTTTCCAGCAGCCTGGTAAATGAAATAAAACCAGGTCATTCTATTATAATAAAAAAGAAAGGCGATTTCTTGATTAAGAAAATCAGAGGCCCCTATGAAAGGAAATCCTGCTCTTTTGAGAGAATATACTTTTCACGGGGTAGTGATAAGGATATTTACCAGGAAAGAAAAATGCTTGGCAGATTATTAATACCTCAAATTGCAGAAGCAGTAAAGGGCAACCTGAATGACACCGTATTCTCATATATACCTAATACAGCTGAATCTGCTTTTTATGGCATGATGGAAGGTATTGACGACTATATGAAAAACAGCGAGAAAGATAAAATTTTAAAGTCAGGAAAAGATATTTCATGGCAATCGCTGGACCGGATTATATCTATAAAACCCAGGATTGAAAAAATAGCAATAAAAGACATAAAATTAAGGACTTTCATCTCTCAGGATAAAGGAAGAAATGATTTGGTGGAGCATGTGTATGACATTACCTATAATACTATAAGAAAAAAGAAGGATAACCTTGTAATAATTGATGATTCTATTGTAAGGGGCACTACATTGAAATATAGCATTATACGGATACTTGACCGTCTTGAGCCAAGAAAAATTATTGTGGTATCATCATCACCACAAATCAGGTATCCCGATTGTTATGGCATAGACATGGCAAAGCTGGGAGATTTTATTGCTTTCAGGGCCGCAATAGAACTCCTCAAAGAAAAAGGAAAAGAAACAGTAATAAACAGCGTTTATAAAAAATCTAAAAAACAGGAAAATTTACCAAAAGAAAAAATCATTAATTATGTGAAAGAAATCTATGATCCTTTTTCTGCTGATGAAATTTCAGCCAAGATAGCGCAGATGCTTAAGACATCTGACATAAACGCAGAACTGGAAATCGTATATCAGACAATAGAGAATCTTCATAAGGCATGTCCCAATGATTTGGGTGACTGGTATTTTACAGGGAATTATCCCACTCCGGGCGGAAATAAGGTTGTTAATATATCATTTATAAATTTTATTGAAGGCCGGAATGTCAGAGCATATTAAAACCGGGGAAAAAACAGCTACTGCCTAAAATTCTGATTTTTTTGCTTATATGTTTTGATGTGCCGTTCCGCTTTTAATGGATTCAAATCATTTACTATTACCATTATAGCCGTTTCTTCAACATTCCCAAAATGAAAATTCAACGCTGTGCCAAAGCACCTCATTGTCGGGGACAGATTCATATATGCATTAATTAAGGGTGGAATAACCTCACCGTGTGATCTCACATATTGTGATAATAATTTATAGTTTTCCTGATAAGTTTTTCCCCTGAGAATTCCTTTTAACATGTCTATATCTGTTTCTATTTCCAGCGGGTCATAAGGAGTAACCAGGTTATCAGGATCATCATAATACTTCCTTAAAAAATACAACAGCAGATCCCTGCACTCCCTGTTGTAATTTGTATACATCGTAACTTTCCCAAAAAAATATTTTATGTTAGGATTATTAATCCATATAGCCCCTAAACCGTCCCATAAATTATCCAGCGCATAAAGTCCCTTGCTTTGCCTGTTTGTTGCCTGGTATGCAGGCTGAATAAATGAACGTCCAAGTTCAATAACATAAGGCAGATACCTTTCCTTAAATTCTTTTGAAAATTTAAATAATCTGGAAGTGGCTAAATTATAATTGCCGTCTTCATCAGGATGAGCTTTTGAGCAAATATAGTAACGATAACCGCCCAGGAGCTCCTTTTTTTCAGGATCCCAGACAATCAACTGCTTATATGGATCTTCACAGGTGTCAAACCTGTCAATATCAGCTTCTTTTCCTGTACCGCCGCCTGCAGCCCTGAAAGTAAGTTCCCTTAACCTGCCGATTTCCTGCAATATATTTGGTGAATCATGATAATCGACGATATATAAAATGTTATTACCATTATTAGTATTTCTGAGAAATTTATCCTCAGTAAGTTCCTTTTCAATAATTTCATGATCAACAGGCGGAATAATACGTTTCATATTATAACCAGTATGATTTTTATATGCAAATTAATAAAATATTTTCAGTTAATTTTTATTATTTCAGTTTATATATTTAAACAGGCTTTTAAAAGGGAATGTCATACACTCCACCAATAGCATATACCTTTTCTTTAATCCACTTTGCCCACTCTTTATAGGACATGCTTTTATCAAATGTCTTGTAAGGAATAAGATCACCAAATTTTACTGAAACCGTTTTGTTTTGCTTTTTATACATTTCATCAGGCAGGAAAAACAATTCAATGTTGGTCTTTATGCCCAGGAACTTACGGAGATTGGCAAGATTGTAAAAAAAATCAGAGTTTCTGCCCCCAAAATAAACAGGTACTATATCCCTTTTGTGCTGAATCGCTTTGTTTATAAAACTTTTTTTCCATTCCAGATCCAGGATCCTGCCTTTTATTTTCCTGGAACAAATTCCTGCAGGGAAATTAAGTATCTGAGCATCTGAGGCATATTCTTCTTCAATTCTCCTCACGTATTCAACTGACTGACCTCCGAAAGTATTTACAGGTATAAATAATTCTTCTATGTTTAGTATATTCATTAAAATATCATTCACCAGGAATTTTATATTCTTAAAATATTTTCCTATAATGTGCATTAGTATCATACCGTCAAATCCCCCCAGAGGGTGATTTGCAACAAATATGAACCTGCCGCTTTCAGGTATTTTTTCTTCCCCCTCAATAGCTATACTAACATTAAAATCCTCAATTACGGCATTTATAAAATCCCTCCCGGCCTTATTACCATGCTTTTTTAAAAATTCATTCATCTCCTTCTGGTGCACAATACGCTGAATATACCAATATACAAAGCCAGGCAGTAATCTTGCTACACGGGGATTTTTTTTATAAAAAGCATCTTTTATGTCCAGTTTCTCCAACAATGACTTTTTGGCCATAACTCAAATAAAGAACAGTTCTGTATTAATTAATAATATTTAAAAATATTAGTGTTTTACTTATTATCATGCAAATATAATATTTATGGGGTTTGATAAGGCATAAAATAGCTTTGTAAAGTGTTAATATCTGATAATTAGCAATATACCATTAAATTATTCCTGTTTTGGTTCGGTAAACCTTGATTAATCACAAGTATAATCCTAAAAACTTATTAACAATGGTGTCAAAAAATGGTTAAAAGTGGTAAAAAGTGGAAAATTTTTCTTTAATTTTGTTCACTATTAAAATATTCTGTATGATAACATTTATTGGAGACTATACATGCAAGGTTGATGCCAAGAGCCGGATATTATTACCTTCTGCATTTAAAAGACAAATGCCAAAGGGTATGCAGGATAAATTTGTTATAAAGAAAGACATATTTGAAGGCTGTCTGTTGCTGATTCCCATAGATGAGTGGGAAAGGCAGAATAAAATCCTCAGGAGTAATACAAACCCCTTTAACAGGGAGCATAATAAATTTCTCAGGGGTTTTTTCAAGGGAATAGCAGAGGTAATACCGGATGCAAATAACAGGTTATTATTACCAAAGCGCTTATTAAGTGAGATAGGAGCTGATAAGGAACTGGTTCTGGCCGGCCAGTTTGGAAAAATTGAAATTTGGCCTAAGGATATATATCAGAGAATAGAAAGTGGCAGCCCTGATTTTGCGGCTTTGGCTGAAAAAATCATGGGTAATATAAATAATGAATCAGATGAATAATGTATTATCATCATCCGGTTTTACTAAATGAGAGTATTGAGGGTTTGGATATTAAATTATCCGGCACTTATGTTGATGTCACTTATGGTGGTGGAGGGCATTCACGGGAGATTTTAAAGAGATTAAAGCATGGCAGGTTAATAGGTCTTGATTGTGATGAGGATACTGTTAATAACAAAATAGAAGATAAGCGATTCACTTTTATAAACGGGAATTTCAGGTTCTTAAAAAATTATTTGAGATATTATAAAATAGATAAAGTAGATGGTATAATAGCAGATTTAGGTGTTTCATCGCATTTTATAGATAGCAGGGAGCGGGGATTTTCCTATAGGTCCGATGGAATACTTGACATGAGGATGAATCAAATGTCAGATTTTATGGCAAAAGATTTACTAAATAATTATTCTGCTGAAAAAATGATCAAGGTTTTCCGTGAATATGGTGAGTTAAAAAATGCTGCAAATTTAGTCAGGGAGATAATAGCAGAGAGGGATCGTAACCTTTTTGAAAAGACCGGGCAGTTCATTAGCGCAATTTCCGGCTGTATTCCAAAGAACAAAGAAAATCAATATCTGGCAAGGGTATTTCAGGCAATAAGAATTGAAGTAAACAGGGAGATTGATAACCTTAAAGAGTTATTACTGCAGACGCTTGAATTAATAAGAGAAAGAGGGCGGTTAGTAGTCATTAGTTACCATTCGCTTGAGGACAGGCTTGTTAAGAATTTTATCAGATGGGGAAACTTTACTGAAGGGATTAAGAAAGATGTATATGGAGATTTCAACATACCCTTCAGGGCGGTGAACAAAAAAGTAATAGTCCCGGGCCAGGAAGAGATTAAAAAAAATATAAGGGCGAGAAGTGCAAAACTAAGAATTGCTGAAAGGATTTAGTATATGAGAAATGATAATAAAAGAATAGAATTTATTGATCAGGAAGAGGAGCAGCATGAAATACGTGGATTTTCGTTCCGTGGCTTTTTCAGTGGCAGTATTCTAACGCAGGCCGGAGTAGTAAAACAACTGCCGTTTGTTTTGTTCCTTACTTTCCTTGCTTTATTATATATAGGTAACCGTTATCATGCTGAGCGACTGGTAAGGAAATTAAACAGGCTTCAGACTGAGGTTAAGGATTTGTCGTCTGAGCAAATCACTACAGCTTCAGAATTAATGAATATAAGGCGTCCTTCAGAGGTTATTAAGCTTGTAAATGAAAGGAAGCTGGGGCTGAAGTTATCTGAAGAACCTCCACAGGTATTAACCAAAAGAAAAAAACAGTTATAATGTCATTAAAAAGAGACATATTATGGAGGGCAGGCATTATTTACCTGGGCTTTTTATTTTTTGGTTTCCTGATAATCGGCAAGATAATTTATCTGCAAACAGCAGAAAAATCAAAATGGCTGGAAAAAGCAAAGGAATCAACTTTAAAGAATATTATTATTCCGGCAAACAGAGGTAATATACTGGCTGAAGACGGAAGGCTCCTGGCAACTTCAATTCCCTTGTATGAAGTAAGAATGGATTTAAATACAGGCTCTCTTCCTGACAGGATATTCTATGCCAAAGTTGATTCCCTGGCATTATGTTTATCGGAGCTCTTTCGTGATAAGTCCAGGGAAAAGTATAAAAATGAACTTATCATTGCAAGGAAGAATCAGGAAAGGTATCACCTTATAAAAAAGGAAGTTAACCATATCCAGCTTAAGAAGCTGAAAACATTTCCAATATTCAGAAGGGGGAGGCATAAAGGAGGATTGATCTATATACAGGAATACAGGAGAGTAAGACCTCATAACAATCTTGCCGCCAGATTTATTGGTTATACTACAAAAGACAACAGGGGAAATATTGTAGGGATAGAAGGAGCATATGATCAGCAGCTATCCGGTGTTGAAGGAATTAAGCTGAAGCAAAAAATATCAGGTGATGTCTGGATACCCGTCAGCAACAGGAATGAAATTGAACCGCAGGACGGGATGGATGTTGTCACTACTATAAATATTGATTACCAGGATGTTGCTCAGGAAGCCCTTTTAAAACAATTAATTAAGCAGGATGCGCATCATGGCACTACGGTATTAATGGAGGTGAAAACAGGTGAGATAAAGGCAATAGTAAATCTTGGCAAGGACAGGAATAACGTGTACCGGGAACTACTGAATTATGCAATAGGTGAAAGTACCGAGCCAGGATCTACATTTAAGCTTCCCGCGTTAATGGTGGCACTTGAAGACGGATACATAAATTTAAATGACACTATTGATACTGGAAGAGGGATATTCAAATATTACGATAAGACAATCAAAGATGACAGTTATTCCGATGGCGGTTACGGGAAAATAACTCTTCAAAAAGCTTTTGAGGTGTCATCAAACGTAGGAATAGCAAAAGTAATTACTGAGGCATATAAAGAAAGCCCTCATCACTTTGTTGACAGATTATATAGTATGCATTTAAATGAAAGGCTTGGAGTTGAAATAAAAGGAGAAGGCAGCCCCCTGATTAAGTATCCGGGAGATAAGCTATGGTCAGGTATTTCGTTAGCAATGATGTCTCATGGCTATGAGCTGAAACTGACACCATTGCAAACTCTTTCATTCTATAATGCAATTGCCAATAACGGGAAGATGGTTAAGCCTATGTTTATTAAAGAGCTGCAGTATCACGGAAAAACTATTAAAGTATTTGAAAAGGAGGTATTAAATCCGTCAATCTGTTCAAAAGCCACGCTTAAAAAAGCCAGGGTATTACTTGAGGGCGTGGTAGAAAGGGGAACAGCAAGAAATCTGAAAAATCCTGATTTTAAAATTGCAGGTAAGACCGGCACAAACCAGATATATAATAAAAAGTACGGATATAAATCAGATTCGATAGTAAGCTACCAGGCGACATTTGTAGGGTATTTTCCTGCCGATGATCCGCAATATTCATGTATTGTTGTTGTGAACTCCCCGTCAAAGGAGGTTTATTATGGTCATCAGGTGGCCGGCCCTGTTTTCCTTGAGATTGCGAAAAGAATATATGCATCAAGTCTGAGGGTTAAGGTAAATGACAAAGCCGGTGATAATGCACCTGTTAATATGCCATATTCGAAAAATGGCAACAGGCAGCAGCTGCAAGAGGTGTTTAACGACCTTGATATTGATGTAAGGGATGAAGATGTTAAATCTGACTGGGTGACAACAGTAAAGCAGAATGATCATATTGACTTTAATGACAGGGAGATCATCCATAAGCTTGTTCCCAATGTAATTGCTATGGGGGCGAAAGATGCGCTTTATCTGCTGGAAAACGCAGGACTTAAGGTAGTAATTAAAGGCAGAGGCAGTGTTAAAAGCCAGTCAATTCCTCCGGGAACGCTGGTTACTGAAGGCAAAGAAATTATTCTTGAAATGAGCTTTATATAATTGACGTGAAAAAACTGGCTGACATATTAAGAAATGTCGAAGTTCATAAACTGGTTGGGCAGGAAGATATTGAAATTTATTCCCTGTCATTTGATTCGCGTGAAATTAAGCCGGGACAGTTATTTGTGGCAGTAAAAGGCACCACAGTGGACGGGCATAAATTCATACCCGCGGCTGTTGAAAATGGTGCCTGTGTGATAGTCTGCGAAACACTGCCTGATACATTACCTGAGAATGTAACTTTTGTTAAGGTAAAGAATTCATCATCAGCACTGGGAATAATTGCTGCAAACTTCTTTGATAATCCTTCGGAAAAGCTCACATTAATTGGTATCACAGGAACAAATGGCAAGACCACAGTAGCAACTTTGCTTTACAGGTTATTTAATAAACTGGGATACAGGACCGGCTTATTATCCACAGTACGTAATTATATAATTAACAAGGCAATAAAAGCCACCCATACTACTCCTGATGCCATACAGGTAAACATGATCCTGAAAGAAATGGTTGACCAGGGATGTAAATATGCTTTTATGGAGGTAAGCTCTCATGCAGTAGTACAGGAAAGAATAGCCGGACTGAGCTTCAAAGGGGGAATATTTACAAATATAACACATGATCATCTTGACTATCATCAGACATTTGATGAGTACCTGAAAGCAAAGAAATTATTCTTTGACAGACTGTCGTCTGATTCTTTTGCATTAATAAATTCAGATGACAGGAATGGTAAGATCATGATACAAAATACAGCTGCGGTAAAGAAATTTTATGCAATAAAAAGCATGGCAGATTTCAAAGCCAGAATAATAGAAAGCCATTTTGACGGGATGCTGCTGATTATTGATAAGTCAGAGGTCTGGACAAAATATATTGGTGAGTTTAATGCTTATAACCTGTTGTCAGTTTATTCATGTGCAAGATTATTGAATCAGGCAAAGGAAGATATTTTAAAAGTACTGAGCACCCTTGATATTGTTGAAGGCCGGTTTGAATACTCCAAATCAAATAATGGGGTAATTGCAATAGTGGACTATGCCCATACTCCTGATGCACTGCTTAATGTGTTAAGTACTATCAATAAGATAAGAACAGGGACAGAGCAATTAATAACAGTAGTAGGAGCGGGGGGTAACAGGGATAGGGCCAAGCGCCCGAAAATGGCGAAGATTGCAGTGGAAAACAGCAACAAGACCATACTCACTTCAGATAATCCCAGGTATGAACAGCCTGAAGATATAATTAATGATATGTATGATGGTGTTGAGAAGAAACATAAGGAAAGGGTTTTAATAATTACTGACAGGAAAGAGGCAATTAAAGCGGCATGCATGATGGCCAACAGTGGTGATATAATATTGGTGGCAGGCAAAGGTCATGAGGATTACCAGGAGATAAAAGGTGTAAAACACCATTTCAATGACAAGGAGATTATAAATGAGCAATTTATGCTGAATAAGTTGAATTTACAATAACTGTAAAAATTATGTTGTATTATTTGTTTGCTTATCTTGAAAAGATTGATTTCCCGGGTGCAGGAGTATTTGAATATATATCTTTCAGATCTGCAATGGCGGTTCTGACATCGCTTATTATTTCGTTGATTTTTGGGAAACGGATAATCAATATTCTGAGAAAGAAGCAGATTGGTGAGACTGTTAGGGATCTGGGATTGGAAGGGCAGCTCCAAAAACGTGATACGCCAACAATGGGAGGGCTGATAATACTGGCTTCCATATTAATACCGGTATTATTATTCGGGGATCTTAAAAATGTATACATAGTCCTGATACTTATAACTACTGTATGGTTAGGATTTGTAGGTTTTCTTGATGATTATATAAAAGTATATAAAAGGGACAAAGGCGGACTAAGGGGAAAATTTAAGATAGCAGGCCAGATTATAATAGGGCTTATTGTTGGGCTGACACTGCACTTTAGCAATGATATTGTTGTACGGGAAAAGGTATTAAACGAAAATGGCTCGCCAATTATTAAGATCGTTGAAGGAGATGATGACACTCAATATAGGGAAGTCTATGTAACCCGTGAGGTAAAATCAACAAAAGTAAATATTCCTTTCTTCAAGAATAATGAATTTGATTATGCTATGTTAATAGGCTTTATGGGAAAGAAAGCTAAAGACTGGTCATGGGTGGTTGTTATTGTCGCAGTAATTCTGATTGTGATAGCAGTATCAAATGGAGCTAATCTGACTGATGGTTTGGACGGACTGGCATCAGGCACTTCGGCTATCATTGGCACTACTCTTGGGATACTGGCGTACGTCTCCGGAAATACAATAATAGCTGATTATCTTAATATAATGTATATACCTTATACAGGTGAACTTGTGATATTTATGAGTGCTTTTATCGGGGCACTCATAGTATTTATGTGGTACAACTCTTATCCTGCCCAGGTATTTATGGGAGATACTGGCAGTCTTGCTATTGGCGGAATAATTGCAGTGTACGCCATACTTATAAGAAAAGAGCTGCTGATTCCTATTTTATGCGGGGTATTTTTTGTTGAAAGCTTATCTGTGCTTATACAGGTTAGCTATTTTAAATATACTAAA
>CAZFHF010000017.1:0-20004 GCA_964518655.1 uncultured Bacteroidales bacterium
AACTGGAGTGGCATATGAAAAAGGATGAAATACTCCAGCTGTATCTTAATCTTGTACCTTACGGCAGCAATATTGAAGGAGTAAAATCAGCTTCGCTAATCTATTTTGGTAAAGCTCCGAACCACCTAAGCATTGCAGAAATTGTCACATTGTCGATTATACCGAACAGACCTGTATCACTAAAGTTAGGCTTCAATAATGATTTTATTACAGGGGAAAGAAACAAATGGTTGAAGCGTTTTCTGAAAGCCGGGCTTTTTAATGAGAAGTTCATTAAGGATGCAATTGAAGAACCTCTAAATGCATACCGGCATGAAGTACCCAAAAAGGCTCCTCATATTTCCTACAGGCTTTTATCAGAATATCCTGAAAAAAGAATTATCAGAACATATATTAACCTGGAAACACAACAGAAAATACAGAATATTGTAACTGACTACGCCAAAAGTCAATATTTTCAGAATATTAAAAATGCAACAGCCATGGTTGTTGAGAACAACTCGCGAAAAATAATCAGTTACATAGGATCTGCTGATTTCTATAATGATGATGATGGCGGCCAGGTTGATGGCATACGGGCTATCCGTTCTCCCGGAAGTACACTTAAACCTCTGCTATATGGTATGGCATTTGATAAAGGGCTGATAACTCCAAAATCCGTAATAAGCGATGTACCTGCCAGCTTTGGAGGGTATGATCCTGAAAACTATGACGGAAAGTTTTATGGCAATGTCACAGCAGAATATGCATTGTATAATTCTCTGAATGTTCCGGCAGTGAAAGTCCTTTCATTGATTGATGTTAATACTTTTCTTGAAAAGCTTGTAAAGGCTGGATTTAAGCAGATTGAAAAAGACAGGCATAATTTAGGCCTGTCAGTAATATTAGGAGGTTGCGGGACTACACTTGAAGAACTTACAGGATTGTACTGTGCATTTGCCAATATAGGCAAATACCATAAATTATTGTTTACAGATGAGAACAATTATATTAATGCAGAGCAGGAAATACTCTCAAAACAGTCAGCTTTCATGATCACAGAGATCCTTACACAGCTTACCAGGCCTGATCTGCCTGTTGGCTGGCAAAACACTGCACATATGCCTAAAATTGCCTGGAAAACAGGTACATCATATGGAAGAAGAGATGCATGGAGCATAGGCTATAACAGTAAATACACTATAGGTGTATGGGTGGGCAATTTTTCAGGTGAAGGTATCCCGGAACTTAACGGAGCAGACAAGGCAGCACCACTGCTTTTTAAAATCTTTAACGCTGTTGACTATGATTCCGAAGAGGACTGGTACAGCATGCCAGATGGATTAAGCTTCAGGTATGTCTGCTCTGAAACAGGGAAAATACCTGATGAATTCTGTACAAACCAGATTATTGATTATTATATCCCCGGTGTTTCGCCGTCAAATGTTTGTGATCACCTGAAAACTATTTATATTAATCCTGATTCCTCCATTTCATACTGCATGTCCTGCAGGCCTGATGCAGGTTATATTGAAGCTTTATATCCCAACTATGCCCCTGAAATACTTACCTGGCTTGACGAGAATAATATAAAATACCTGAAAATTCCTCCCCATAATCCTGATTGTGAAAGATTAATGACAGGCTCAGCTCCTGATATTACCTCTCCTGCAAATGAAAATGAATATTTTGTTGATATTGAGGATAGTATGCAAATTATGCTTTCCTGCAATGCGGCAAATGATGTTGAAAAGGTTTACTGGTATATCAATAAAAAATTCTATAAATCATCCCCGGCTAATAAAAAGATATTTTTTCTGCCCCCTGAAGGGCGCGTCCGGATATCATGCTCTGATGATAAAGGCAGAAATAACGATATAAACATCACAGTAAGATACGTTGAGTTCTAAATATAAATCAATCATTTTGAATATTGCCGTAATTTGTGGTATTATTAATAAAAATTTGATAAATTGGACTAACAACTGATTATGAAATTGTTAAATAATGAATGAGTTCGTACTGAAAAATACGGAAACCGTACCTGACGGAATAAAAAGGATAATTGCCAGCCAGGCTGACTTTGCCCTTTACAACATAGTTAAAAATATTAACAAGGACTTTGACGAGTCCATCCACGAAGCACGCAAATGTTCAAAAAGGATCAGGGCAATGCTTCGCCTGGTAAGAAATGAAACCGGAAATAAACTATTTAAAAAGGAGAATTATCATTTCCGTGATATCAACAGACTTCTTTCAGAGATAAGAAATATCACGGTTATTATCGAAACACTTAGTAAGGTTATAAATCAGAATCCGGGCAAGGACTATTCAGAATTGGTAAATGAGACAATAAGGTTCAAGGACAGGCTTTTGGAGGTTTTATTTGTCGAAGAGAACCGGTTGAAGACTGTAACGGAATTACTTAATGCAGGAAAGGAAAGAGCACGAGCTTTACCCCTTCGAAGAGACAGTATAAATATTTTGTATAAAGGCATGAGGAGAGTTTACAAACTGTGCGAGAAATGCATGAAAAAGGCCATAAAGGAGCCAACAGACGAGAACCTGCATGAATGGAGAAAGAAAGTAAAATATCTTTATTACCAGTTTCAGGTGCTTACACCTTTCCTTCCCGATGAATTAACTACCCACATACCCGGCCTGGACAGAATGTCAGAATACCTTGGAGAAGACCATGACATGGCAGAGCTGGAAATATTTCTTGATAATATTTCAGGTATCTACCCTGCAGATTTTGGCATTGATATTCTTGAGAAAAGTATCAGGATTTCAAGGAATGATATGCAAGCGGTGGTATTCTCATCAGCCATAGAAGTAATTAACAAGAGTACTGAAAAACATATTAATAATCTTATATCAAACCGGTAACTATGTTTTTTTCACCTGTTGAATATGATGAACCCCTGTTTCGCCCTCCTGCAGAAGCCAATTCCCTGATATTTCAATTAACTATCGGATGTTCATGGAACAAATGTGCATTCTGTGAAATGTATACGATGAAAAAATTCAAAATTCGTAATAATGAGGATGTTAAGAAAGAAATTATTTTGATGTCACAGCACTTCCCGGATATAAGAAAATTCTTCATTGCTGATGGTAATGCCATGGTATTACCTGCTCAAAGACTGATAGATATATTTAATTATATAAATGAACACTTTAATAATATACAAAGAATATCAGCATATGCACTGCCAGGAGATATTATCAGGAAATCAGAGCAAGATTTGGACACAATGAGAAAAGCAGGATTAAAGCTTTTATATATAGGTATAGAAAGTGGTGATAATGATCTGTTAAAGGCAGTAAACAAGAATGAGACATACGAAACGACACTCGAGGGCATTAAAAAGGCACATTGTGCAGGTATTGACACATCGGTAATGATCATCACGGGGCTTGGAGGAGAGAAATACAGTGTACAACATGCTGAAAATTCAGCAAAAATCGTAAATGAAACCCAGCCCAGGTTTCTATCTTTGCTGACACTGAGTTTGCCGTTGGGACTGGATCAATATATTACCCGGTTTAAAGATGATTTTACTCCTCTTGATTTAGTGGGGCTGCTTAACGAGGTCAAAATATTTGTTTGTGGCACTGAACTTGAAAACACTATTTTCAGGACTGACCACATCTCCAACTTCCTGGTATTAAAAGGCATTCTTTCAAGGGACAAGAAAAGAATAACAGAAGAGATTAATACTGCTATAGATAAATATTCTGATATGACTATCGACTATGGCAGGCACAGCATGTTATAATCACTGAATAGTCTGGTGGCAGGCGTCAAATTCCTTAATTTTATTAATAACAGGCAGTTCTGCATCAGCATACATCTGCTGAATAAACTCATCATTAAAATTATAGGTCCTTTCCTCCAGCGTCATAGATTCAATCCTGTCAAACAGCATTTCTTTGGCAGCTTTTATATCTTTTCCATATATATGGTAAGAATCTGCATGCCAGTTCATTCTTGCGAGTTTTATTGATTTGCCTGTACGTTGTGCTACTCCTGCAGCAATAATCTCCTTATTAAATTGTATAAACCCGAACATGTTCATAAAGCTTGCACCCCAGGCATCATTACTTCTGAAACGGATGTTGCAGTTAAGCCATTGTACTCCTTCATCATCTTCAATGATCCTGTACCACAGCGACTGAAGACACGGGGGATCATAGCAGGTCTGGTCAAGGTTGGGCATCCAGGTTATCATCTGTGCCTGCCTTGTAAACGGCTGATGTGATAATTTTTCAATTACAGCTTCTATCTGGTTTATCTTAAAATACCCCGATTCGGTTGATTTACCCTCCTTGATCTCTTTCCAAATACCGTAATTCTCAAGCCTTCCATGATAAGTGTACTCCCATCTTGTGTCATCATTGTCGTTCATATTTTTTACCCAGTGATCCTTATATCCCTTTAATTCCATCACATATTCCTTTAAATCTTCTATTCCTCCGGGAAATGCCATATGTATCATAGGATCACTTTCCGGTTCAAGAATAGTAATATCCATTGTACAATCAAGACTCAGAGGAACACCCGGCTTATCGTACTGCGTTTTAAACCTGATCCCATGCCTGTAAAGATTTACCAGAGCAGCCTCATATGCCCTGGCCAGTGATTTTTCCTGAACGTAGATTACAGGTATGTTTTCCATATCAATATAAATTATATTTTACTCAAATTTCCAAAATAATATCGAGTTAGTTCTGCTTTTCCCAAGAATGATATTCACAAGTTATTAAAAGAATATACCGGAGGCTGTTAATTAAGTAATGTCTATTTTAAATTTCTTCTGACAACATAATAATTCTTACGCTCTTTTACTATTTTAAAATCAAATTTCTCATATAAGCTTAAAGGTCCCTTATAATGTTCCTCACTTGATAATTCACCTTTCCCGGGATAAGCTTCAATATAATCATAATCACTTGCTGTACAGTCAATTCTGATTTGTTCAAGAATTTTCCGGGCAACACCTTTTCTTCTGAACTCCGGGCTGATTAAAAAACAGACGATTGAACATACTTTATCATCCGGATTATCTACCAGATCATAGTATTTCATTAATCTCTGGTAGTTTTGTCTGTCATTGGCGTTGCACCAGCCTACAGGTTTACTGTCAGAATAAGCCAGATAACCATTCATTTTTTTCTCCTTTATCAATTTTATTACTGAATTACGGTTATCCGCTTTATTCCATTGTTTCCTTGTTCCTGTAAAATGAAATGAGTAACAATAACAAGCTGACCAGTGAGGATGCTCGTTAAAGACAATATTATCAAAGAAAAACAAATAATCTTCCAGTAAATCCGGTGATAATTGCTTGATTGAGATATCCATACACCTTAATTTATCACCTGCAATGCTTCATCAGCAGCTTCCATCAGCGGTTTGCATGACAGCTTATCGCCCACAGCCTGCTGCATCCACATCTGCGGAATAATACGCCCTTGTGTAAATATCCTCTCTATTTCCTTACCGAAGTTTTTACCTTCTATCTGCTTTTCTATCTGAAATTGTATTAACTGGCCTATAGGATACCCTGAAAGATAAAGAGGGTAACTTATCATATGGGAATATATGCCCAGTATTATCTGGTCTTTTTCTCCAAACACTTCAGCAAAGTATTTATTCCATATATCCTTTGATATGTCAATAACTGCTTCCTTCAATTCGCCTGCAGTTGCATCAGGATGCTCATAAAGCCATTTCCAGACATCCATATCCACAAGCGAAACTCCCATAATCTCATATGCAGTCCAGATAATATCCAGCGCCATCATATGGTCATTAAGTTCATTTGCCTCCTCTACACCCAGTATGTCAAGGTCCCTTTTCTGGAAAATAAAAGCAAGGGCCTCGGTAAATCCGACATTTGGCACTCCATGGAGAAGATAATAGTCAACATCATATAATGACAATGTCTGCTCTACGTTATGTCCCAACTCGTGCATGGCAATGTTATATCCTTTATAGTTCATCCCGTCTTTTTCCACCTTGGTCCTGAGATGTGATTTATCCTCACGCATTTCTGCTCCCCACGCATGGCCCGCTCCCCGCGCAGCGTCAACCGTAATTTTTGAGGATATGTATTCTGCCTTTTCTTTGCTGAAGTTCAGATCCGTTAATATTCTTGGTATGTCTTTTTCAAAATCCTTGTTTGTATGATACTTTGAGCGCACCAGCTGATCCAGCTTTTGCTGTGAAATGCCCTTCTTTGGCCCAAATCCGTTATACCAGATATCATAAGGTTCCAGGTCCCTTCCCAGCCTCTTGCTTATAAGCTTCCCTACTTTCTTTATCTGCTCTGAAGATACAAGCTCAATAAACAACTCTTCAACTTCCTTCTGGGGTATCTCCATTCCCAGTTCAAAATTACGCTTAATATAATCCTGGTGCTCAGGATAATAAGGATCGATCTTCCTTGTCACATCAAATATATCCAGTATTTTCTGATAACGTGTATCAGGCTCCTTATTAAAAACAACAGGTGTGTTATCCTTATATAATTCATTTTTATAGGGATTCCATAAATATTCACCTGAATTTATTGCCTCCCGGGGTATTTCCTGGGTTATTATCCTTTTCATTACCTCATAAATGATCTTCTGCTTCTCAAGCCCATCTTCAACACCATAGTTTGCCTTCAACTCATCTCTTAATCCCCAGTGTGATATCAGCTTCATATCCTCAGGAAAGAATGTCTTAAACTCATCATTTACAAGATTACCCATAAATATATTATATTCAGAGATATATGATTCGGTCATAGTTGACACTTCATTATATTCCAGCAAAATATCGCTTGGCACCCTTGAGGTGAAATAATCTGCGAGTCTTGCATATGCCCAGTCTCTTCTCGACCAGTCCTTTAAATGACTATATTTCTCGTCAAGCGTATAGTATGGAAAATTAAGGATGATATAAAATGCTATCTTATTGGTAAAAAAGTCTTCGTTAATATGGCTTGCCGGGTAATAACTCCCGAACATCAGGTCGATCTGGCTTATCGGACTGGCATCCAGATCAACAGGTTCCCTAAGATCAAGGTACATTTTATTCATGTTACCGTATAATATCTCCAGATTTCTTGATATTTTGTTAAACGCAGTTTCAATCTCACTTTCAGAACTTAAAAAATTGTTCAGGCAGAACTCTGTGAATATATCAGAGCTTCCATCCTCTTCAGTCCAGAGTGATGCTACTCTTGTAACACCTTCTTTGATCCTTGCTTCATCAGCATCCTGATACTTGTCTGTCATTTGTTTCGTGACATTGTCAATTACTTCTTCACTAATGTATTTCCTGGTTTCTTTCATTTTTTTACCGGTTTCAGATTTGTAACTATTATTACAGCTAATTAATATCAGAAAACTAATCAATACTAAATGGATATAAGCTTTTTTCATTTTATATTTTATTAAAGGTTAATAACAAATAAACAATACATATAAGGCAAAGTTTATACAAATGTATGAAAAGTATATAATGTATTCGTGGTTTTTATTGTTCTGTTAATGTCTTTATTTTATTCTTTGCCAGATCAAAATCAGGCTTTATTTTTAATGCTATACCATAAGCCCGGATGGCTTCTGTATTTTTACCCAGCATACTGTAAAACTCACCCAGTGAATAATAAGCCTTATAATTATAGGGATCTATCTCTATGATTTTATTTAACTCTGATATACCATTATCATATTTGCTGCCAATAAAATATGCATTAACAAGTTTACTGCGGTATATCAAATTTTCCGGATCCAGATTAACTGCTTCCTTCAGGTGTATAATTGCTCTGTTAAGCTCATGACTCTCCATTAATAAAGAACCCAGGTTAAACTGTGTTTCAGGGCTCTCAGGATAATATCTAACAGCGTTTTCCCCGGCATATACAGCCTCTTCTTTATCCTCCTGCTTGTATAATGCCCAGGACCTTACTAACCACATATTCCCAAATGCCGGGATTTGCTGTAATGAAACATCAGATTTTTTTACAACATAACCTGCATATTGAGGGTTGCTTTGTATCAGCATATAAATATTATCAAGTGCGTATATTTCCTGTTCAATAAGTGAAATATTCCCCGGCAGCATAAACTGGCCAAAAAAACAGTTCTCAAGAATGGATAAAAGTTCAGTCTCAATACGGGCATTTAGTAAAATATCGGCAACACCATAATATTTTCCGTTTTGAACGTTCCATTCAAGCTGTTCTTCTTCTGTCATGCCACTCCAGTCAATTTTTTCAGTAACATTATCCTGGCGGGTATTTTTCAGGAAGCCCGCAAGCCACTGCTTTTTCACCAATCCCTTCTCTGCAATATCAGTATTAAACTCCACAAAAGGATTATTATCACTATTCACTTCATATTCCTCAGGGAAGTTTTTAAGTCCGTCCTGATCGCATATATAACAGCTAAACAGAGAATAAGAGCTGTTGAAATTTATGAATTTAACACTTTTGCCGACAGTTACTTTTTTTAGCTCATTATCAATATGTACTGGTGAGAATAACTGCTTTTCCCTGCTTCCTGCCAGAAATAAGAAATCATGAACAGAAGGTGCGGTAACCGGCATCCAGACAGTAATATACGGAAACACCTCTTTGAAAGTCCCGAGAATACTATTTACAGATGAAACAGGTATCTGATGTAATGGTATAATACAACCGAATATTCCCCCCTCATTCAGCCGGTTTAGTGCTGACTGGAAAAATTCTTTTGTACACATTGAATATAGAGAATTTTTACCGGGATAAATTGTATTGGCTATTATCAGGTCATAGTTATTGCCGGTAATATGCAGGTAATTTCCAGGATCCGTATAAATAAGATCTGCATTTTCATCAAACATAATCTTGCCCCCATTTATACCATTAAAATACTTTAAAGAAAGGTCAACCAGTTCCCGGGAAATCTCTGCTATATCAAAGTTCTCTGCACCGTGTCCGATAATACAGCTGGCCGCCTCGCCGGAGCCAAAGCCTGTAACCAATACCTGTTTTACATTCCGGTGCAGAAGCGAGCCCATATGACCTGATAATTTTTGAGAAATACGGTAGTCTCTGTTGTCACTTGCTATCTGGATACCTGCGCTGACAAGTATTAGATCATCCCTGATATCCCTGTGAACTGAAACACTGGCATTTACTCCTTCCTTGAAAGCCACTGTTTTACTGCCCTGCCTGTGAACTTTTATAAAATGCCTTGTAAACAGGTCAGATGGAAACATAAAAGCAATTACAGTAAGGCCTGCTGCAAGAGCTAATGATGATAACCTTAAAATGTTCCTGCCTCTTGCCAAAAAGACAAAGATCATGGTACTGCCCAGCCATATACCCGGGAGTCCGAATAACATAGCAGAACTCTGAATACCTGATAAAGGAACCAGCAAGAATACAGCAAAGGCCACTCCCAAAGCTGCTCCAAAAATATTGACAGTGAATAAGTTTGCAGTTTGCCGCCCTGTTCTGCCATTGTTTTCACTAAAGATCCTGAGAGCATAAGGGAATAATATTCCTGATATAACTGCAGGTATTATAAATATCATGAAGCCAGTAAATAAAGGATATAATATTATCCTGTTGGGATTAGTCTGCCAGAATTCAGCAGTAGCCCTGACAAATGCAAAAACGACTCCGGTATGCCATATATCAAGCCAGTTGATATAAAAAATCCCTAATATCCCGATACATACCAGTCCTGTTGCAAATATCACAGCAGGCTGCTTTGTGCGTACGGATATCCTGCTCCCTATAATCACACCAATACCATTACCTGCAAGATAGACAGTTAATATGGCCAGAACCATATAGGCTGAGCCACCGGCTAAAGTCGTCATGCTTCGTATCCATACAGGAATATACCCGGCAGTTATCAGACCTCCAAATAGAATAGCTATAATAAAGAGCAAAGGCTGTTGTTTGCCGGCTGACTCATCAGATCTACCAGCCGGCTGGTAAGATATGTTACCTGAATATGACAGCAGCCAGGCTGATAATGCTACTATCACATTAAGAACCACAGCTATATACAGTGTGCCTGTAATTCCCGCTGTTCTTATCAGGATAAATGAGGCCAGAAAACATCCAACAGCAGCACCCAGCATTTTAGATGCATATAGCCTGCACACAGTCTGCTCCGTATTGTTTTTGATACCTCTTACAATTCTTGCAGCCAGTGGAAAAGTACTTCCCGTGAGAACTGCCGGAATTAAAAGCAATATCAGAGCACCTGTCACCTGAGCAATAAATAGTGCGGGCTTTGAAGGATTTACCTGTATAAAGAATTGCTTATAGATATTATCAACCAGCTTATGAATAATCGGGATCAATAATGCAGAAACAGCAGTCAATAGCTCCAGGATGGCATAAAGGCGTAAACGTTTCTGAATAACATCTGCATATTTTCTCATTATTAATGACCCGAGGGCCATTCCCGACAAAAGTACAAATACTATTATTCCTGAAGTATATACCTCATTTCCAAAAGATAATCCAAGAAGCCTGTAGAATATAATTCCATAAATCAGTGCACAAACACCCGACGCAAAGTAGATGTAGAGCATTAATTCCGAGGTTAAAGAACCATGCCTGTTACTTATTGATGTATCCTGATTTTTTGACATAGCCTGATATATTAAAAATTATTATGTCCTAAAATTATTAATACAAAAAGATTTTATCGAAAATTAAGAAAATTGATCAAGATTAAAAAAGTAAATTCTCATTTCTTTATGATGCTATAAACATATTGGTCTTAATATCTTGTTAGTAGTTTTCCTGTGAAAAATCTTACCCTGATTCAATTTATTAATACTTTAGATCAAAGTATTAATGGAATTATGATTTATATTGCCGACCTGCATATTCACTCACGCTATTCACGGGCAACAAGCAGGGAACTTAACCTTGACAGCATTTACCAGTGGGCCGTAATTAAGGGCATTAATATTATAGGTACAGGAGACTTTACTCATCCTCAGTGGCTGGAGGAGATAAAGAACAAGCTTGTGCCGGACGGTTCAGGGTTCTTCAGGTTAAAAGATCCTCCCAAATCACAATCTCTGCCACAGGCTAAAGATATTGATGTCCGTTTTTGCCTCAGCGCAGAAATAAGTTCAATATATAAGTTCGAAAATAAAGTCAGGAAGAATCATAATCTTGTTTTTGCTCCTGATCTGGAGACTGTAGCAAAAATCAATACAAAGCTTTCTGAAATAGGAAATCTGAAATCTGACGGCCGGCCGATATTAGGTTTGCCGTCACGAAACCTGCTTGAAATAGTACTTAATACTTCTTCGGATGCACATCTTATTCCTGCACATGTCTGGACACCGTGGTTCTCAACCCTTGGTTCCAAAGCTGGCTACGACAGCATTGAGGAGTGCTTCAGGGACCTGTCAGATCATATTTTCGCCCTGGAAACAGGATTATCCTCCGATCCCGCAATGAACTGGAGACTAAGCGGGTTAGACAGATACTCCCTGGTATCAAATTCCGATGCCCACTCTCCGCAGAAGCTTGGCAGGGAAACAAATATCTTCGACACAGAGCTGAGTTACTTTAACATGTTTGAAGCATTGAAAACAAGAAAGGGATTTCTCGGCACATATGAAATGTTTCCTGAAGAAGGGAAATATCACCTCGACGGGCACAGGAAGTGCGGAATAGTATTTGAACCTGAAACAACAATGCAGTATAACAGTATATGCCCGGTATGTAAAAAGCCCCTTACCGTAGGTGTTTTACACAGGGTTGAAAGACTTGCGGACAGGAAAAAATCTATCAAGCCACAGGATTCACCGGGATTTCAGTATATAATACCTCTGCCTGAAATATTATCCGAGATAAAAGGCTCAGGACCAAACAGTAAAACTGTTGAACAGTTATATCATCAGATTATTTCAGTGTTTGGCAATGAATTTACTTTTGTAAAAGAGGTGCCTGTTGAAGATATAAGAAAAAAATGTGGCTTTGTCATATCAGAAGCAATAAGAAGGATGCGTGAAAGCCAGGTTAAGCCTGTAGCCGGATACGACGGTGAATTTGGAGTAATAAAAATCTTTAATGAAGGAGAGCTGGCATCATTACAGGGACAGTCAAATCTTTTTGGCTATGAGGCTCAGAAAATGACCGGAAGGAAAATCATACAATCGGAAATCAAACATACTGATACAAATACCAGGGAAGAGTGCCCTGAAGATTTTCAACCGGACAAAGAACAGGAGTCGGTTAAAAATTTCTGTTCCGGCGCCCTGATTGTTAAAGCCGGCCCCGGAACAGGCAAAACAGGAACTCTGATTGCATGGATAGCAAACCAGATAGAGAAGAATGATATTGCTCCTGAAGAAGTCATTGCTGTGACATTTACAAATAAGGCAGCCGATGAGATGCAGGTAAGGCTTAAAAGACTTATAGGTGACGGATCAGGGAAAATAACCACAGGCACATTTCATTCTGTATGTTATCATATCCTCAGGAAGAAATATCCCGAAATAAATACGGTTCATGATAATGAAGGACGCCTTATCATACTTAATATATTGTATCCGGGAATGCAAAATACGGAACTTAAAAAAATAGCGAATTCACTGTCAGGTTATTTTGAAAATGATTCCGGCAATGTTGATGATAATATCCATGAAACAGCAGAAAATTACAGGGATTATACCCGGAAGAACAATTCAGTTGATTTATCAGATATTATCAACCGGACTGTGAAATTATTCAACGATGATCCTGCATTTTTAAATGAAATAAGAGACCGGTACAAAGCCATAGCAATTGATGAGTTTCAGGATATTAATCCCCTGCAATATAAGTTCATAACGTTGCTTGCCAGAGATAAAAATGTGCTTGCCATAGGTGATCCTGACCAGGCTATTTATGGTTTCAGGGGTTCCGATGTTAATTTGTTCTTCAGGTTTAAAGAGGAGTTCAATGCCCATGAGATAAACCTAAGGAATAATTACCGTTCCTCGGAAACAATATTAAAGGCCGCAGAAAATGTTATCAGCAATAATACCTTGCGAAGTGATGTTAGTCTTTCTGCACAAACGAACAACTGGAAAAAAGTAAAGGTCTTTAATGCCGCGGATACTTTTGCTGAATCAAAATATATACTTGATGAAATTTTAAAATATGTAGGAGGAGCCGGCAACATGCCGGTCAATGCTCCCTCCTGCCATTACAATTATTCGTTTTCCGATATTGCCGTTTTATTTCGCACTCATTCAGTCGGCAGGGGACTGCTGAGAGAAATGAAAAAATCAAATATCCCTGTGCATTACGGTGACGGTTCATCATACTTCTCGGAGCCCCCGTTTAGTTTAATATCCGGTGTTCTGAGACTATTAACGAATCCGGGTGATTTTGTATCGCTGAAAAGTCTGTTAATAAATGGCCTTGAATGGGAAGATGCTGATTCGGATATCTTTATAAGAGATCTTTATTCCGGAAAAACTGACTGGACGGATATTTCATGCGCAGTGCCGGATCAGAGGTACCGGAATATATTTCGCAAGTGGCAGGATTTTTACTGCTCACTTAAGGATGTATATTATAATGAGAACGCACAGAGTATAATTACATCCATATGTAATTATATTTTACCTGACAATAAGCTCGATGATCTGCAAATATTAAAAAAAGAAGCTGTAATAAACATGGCTGAAGAGAGCAAAGACCTGGCCGCGGGTTTTCTTCAGAAAATGACATTAGGCAACTATACTGATATTGGCCGCCTGAGGTCGGAAGCCGTTCGCCTTCTTACTTTTCACGCAGTAAAAGGACTTGAATTTCCTGTTGTTTTCATAGCCGGAGCGGAAGAAAACATCACGCCCATAACAGGCACAGGTGCTGATATCGAAGAGGAACGGCGCCTGTTCTATGTGGCGTTAACACGGGCAAAAGATGAAGTGCATATCATACATGCTTTTAACAGAATGTTTTTCGGGAGGACAGACATCATGGAGCCTTCACGGTTCATTGGTGAAATTGGAGCAGAGCTGACAGATAAGGTTACCGATGAACCAAAAAAGAAAGATACAATAAAGGAGAAACAGCTGTTGCTGTTTTAAATGTAAAGATATCGTTGCCCGTTAATCGTTTTTTGCATTATATATTCTCTTTATCATTCATTACCCCGTTTTTAATTATCAGATCACATTTAGCTTCCATGGAATTAAGGGGACCGCCGGTTTTTGATTTTTTAGCAACCTTTCTTTCTGTACCTGATGATTGGTCAGTGGATCGATCTGTGTCCGGTGATCCGGCAACGGAACTCTCTTCATCCGATGATTCGCCGGCTTTGTCCGGATTACTGGTGCACATAACACCCCACTGGAATATTATCAGTATTACTAAAAATATATAAGTTTTCGTTTTATGAAAATTTCTCATAAGTAAGTCCTCCTTTAAAAATTTATCAGGTTATTATTCAAAGAATAATATTCAATGAAGCTTAAGTTTATAGATTTATGATTTGATAATATCAAATATAAAAAATAATGTCTTTGAAAAATGAAAAACCAATGAAGAATAGCGAATAGCGAATAACGAACAACGAATAACGAACAACGAATAACGAATAGCGAATAACGAATAGCGAATAACGAATAACGAAAAGCGAGATCCCTCATTCGGCAGGAAACCTTTTCAGATCACCTGCATAAAAAATCCATTCAGGTGTTTTAATAATATTATCGTTTACATCCAGCTTATACCATGGACTTGCAGGTTTTTCCGGATTCTTTAGTACATGTATCTCCTGTGCAGGCATGTAGCTCTGTGCAAGCATATATATTTTCTCATTCGTATTAATATTAACCGCCATATCTACCACAATAACAGCATGACCCGGTGAACCTCCCTGAATGAATATATCACCGGTTTTCATATCACTGTATTCAACCTTCACCAGCTCCTTTGACAGGGACAGTGATCCTGCATATGTAAATATAACCTTCAGATAATTCCTGAAATCATTGTATGTGTTGGATGGTTCCTCTGACTTTACCCAGTACGACTTGTTACCTTTTACTACTATGCGGTTTCCCTCCATCCATTTTGAATAGTCAACCCTGAATCCGTTTGTGAAGTTAAAATGTATCATATTATATTGTTCATTCTGATAAAGGTATTCAGCGCGTAACCTCATTATAGCATCGGCACATTGCTGTAAATTGTATTTCCCCACATCCATATCCACCACTGCCATATGCGCTGTCTGACTGAGCTTGGGATTACCGTTAAAAAGCATGACTTTTGAACCATGGACCTTTAATGGCAGGCTTCTGAGGTATGACCCGAATGAATTTTTATCCTCTTCTGTTCTTTCATATCCGTCAGGTAAATTAAACCTTGCACTTATAGTATTTCCTTCCCTATTGATGTATTCTTCAGATGAAAAACTTTTATCCTCAATGTCTTTGTCTCCTGTTTTGTTTCCGGTCTGCCCGCATGATGAAACAACGGTTGATATGCTTAAAAGGATAGCTATAGTTTTTTTCATAAGCCAGATTATTATCTTTTCAGGAACGCAAGACACAGGCCCAATATTATCATTACTATTCCGGATATATACTGCATATACCTGGCAACATTCGAATTCTTTTGAAACTTTATACCAACATAGCCTGAAAAACACCCTACTAAAATAAGGAATATAAATCCAAAAACGGCAAATAACAATCCTAATACTACCATAGTTGCAGAATTGCCTGAACTGTCAGGATTTACAAACTAAGGCAAAAAAGCAAGAAAAAACAAAGCAACTTTAAGGTATTTAATAATCTGAAATACTAATCCTGAAGTTTTCAGGATAACTGATAAACCGAATGCGGCAAATGTTAAAATCAACAAATAAGGCAGATGATAATTATCTGTATCACAATTTTTGTAAATATAAATTCACATTTTAAAAGTAAAGCCTTATTTTTATTTAAAATTTTAAAACTCTATAAAAATGAAAGTTATTACGTTAGTTTATATTTTCTGCATTTTTGTAAATCTTTCCGCCCAGGAAAAGGCAGAACTTCCTGCGCCACTGCCACGCCAGGAAATTGTGCATCATGAGTATTATTCCTTATCATATGTTGAGGGTTACGAGCTTCCTTCATGGGTGGCATATGAGTTAACAAAAGAAGAGGCATCGTCAGAGGCAGAGTATAAGGTCAAATACGCTGAAGATCCTGACGTAAGTACAGGTTCAGCGACAATGAAAGATTATAAGAAATCGGGTTATTTAATGGGACAGCTTGTTCCGGTGGAGCATATGATGATATCAGAAAACGCTGTAAAGGAATCTTTTTACCTGTCAACCATTGTCCCCCATAAACTCGCATTTAATAAATATGTATGGAAGGTTATGGCAGAGACTATTAAAGCCTGGGCATATGAATGCGGAAGCCTTTATGTGGTAACCGGACCTGTATTAGCCGATGCTCCGTTCCCAACCTTTGGGCCGAGTAAGGTTAGCATACCTGAAAGATATTACTGTGTCCTGCTGGATCCTGCAGATCAAAGAGGAGTAGGATTTGTTATGAGAAACAGCATGGCTTCGGGTACTCTTAAACAATTTGCCATGACTATTGACGAAGTTGAAAAAATAACCGGAATAGATTTCTTCCCTGCCCTGCCCGATGAACAGGAAAATGCTGTTGAAAGTAAGTTTGAAGACGACAGATGGAACTTTGAAATACTAGAGGAGTAACACTGCTTTGAAGCGTTTTTGAAATTTGCTATTTGAGATTTGGTACTTATTTGTTTACCCTGTGAAATAAAATCGAAGATTTTCCCGCTTTGCGGGATTTCACAGGATTAATTTGTATTTTATTATTTGTGATTTTTAATCCAGTCCCTTGCATTGGTAAATGCTTCCACCCATGGTGTCATTTCATCGTCTTTTCTGTCCTCAGGATAGCATGCCCAGTTCCATGGAAAAATTGATCTTTCTATATGAGGCATCATTGCCAGGTGCCTTCCGTCATGCGAACAAAGTCCGGCAGTATTAAAATCAGATCCATTCGGGTTGCCGGGGTACTCCGGATAACTGAATTTTACTGGTATATGGTATTTGTCTTCTTTATAGGGAAGATCAAAATGTCCTTCTGTATGTGCTACCCAGATGCCTAATCTCGAACCTGCCAGACTTTTTAACATAACCGAATTATTCTTATGAATATTAACGTTAACGAATATAGATTCAAATTTATGAGAATCATTTAACAGCATCTTCGGCTTTTCCTTATGTTCAGGCGTTACAAGTCCCAGTTCAATCATAAGCTGGCAGCCATTGCATATTCCCAGACTAAGTGTGTCTTTGCGGTTGTAAAAATTATCCAGTGCCTCCCTGGCTTTTGGATTATAAAGAAATGCTCCGGCCCAGCCCTTTGCACTTCCAAGAACATCGGAATTGGAAAAACCGCCAACAAAAACTATCATATTGATATCTTCAAGAGTCTCCCTCCCGGCGATAAGATCAGTCATATGAACATCCTTTACATCCATACCCGATAGGTACATCAAATAAGCCATTTCCCGGTCGCCATTAACACCCTTCTCACGAATGATAGCCGCTTTTATTCCAGTGGTAGTTCTTCGCTTAATACTGGCGCCATAATCACTAAGTTTACCTGTAAATTTTTCATTAAAGACAAATTCCAGTTTTTGATTCTTATAATTATAAAATCGCTGCTCAGCCTTTTTATTTGCACATTGATTTTTGTCAAGTAAATGAGAAGTAGTATACCAGATATCTCTCAGATCATCTATTTCCAGATCAAATTTTTTTCCTGATTTGGATATTGAAACAGTTCTTTTTTTCACCGGATTGCCGATTACTTTATAGTCAATTTCATGCTCCTCAAACTTACTTTTTATATAATCCAAATCACTTATCTGAATAATGATCCCTGGATTTTCACTAAAAAGTATCTTTATAATATCTGTTTCACTAACCTGATCAAGGCATATATCCATTCCAATTTCCGGATCAGCAAAGGTCATTTCAAGGAGTGTAGTAATCATCCCTCCTGCTGAAATATCATGTCCTGCCAGGATTTTTTCTTCGAGGATAAGCCCCTGGATAATATTAAATACTTTTGTGAAGTACTCAGGATCTTTAACATCAGGACATCTTTTTCCCGGGTTTTTATTCACCTGCGAAAAACTGCTTCCTCCCAGTTCAAATTTGTCTTTTGAAAGATCGATGTATATAACTTTTGAATTATAATCATGTTTAATAACAGGCTCAACAGTTTTTCTTATATCCTTTACTTCTCCTGCTGCTGAAATTATTACTGTGCCCGGTGAATATACTGTATCCCCGTCCCTGTATTTCTGTGTCATTGACAATGAATCTTTTCCTGTAGGAATGTTTATTCCCAGGGATATTGCGAAGTCACTTGCTGCATTTACTCCTTCATATAATCTTGAATCTTCACCTTTATTTTTGCATGGCCACATCCAGTTCGCACTGAGTGACACTCCCCTAAGTCCGTCTTCAATGGGCGCCCAGATAATATTTGTCAGTGCTTCGGCTATAGAAAGCAGAGATCCTTTACCGGCATTAATCAGTCCGCTGACAGGTGCATGCCCCAGTGATGTTGCTACTCCTTTATTACCTGAATAATCAAGTGCTGCCACAGCAACATCGTTAAGCGGCAGCTGTATGGGACCGCAAGTCTGCTGTTTTGCAACCTTTCCTGTGACTGACCTGTCCACTTTATTGGTTAGCCAGTCCTTGCATGCTACTGCCTCAAGCTGAAGAACATCCTCAAGGTATTCTGATAACCTTGATTCATCATACCTGAGCTCTGCAAAATCAGGTTTTACAGTAACGTCCTCCATGACCGTCTTGGGAGGATTTCCAAACATATCTTCAAGCTGCAGGTCCAGCGGTTTTGACCCGTCAGATTTTCTTATGAATGTAAACTGCTTGTCACCTGTTGTTTCACCGATGACATACATTGGTGATCTTTCCCTTTCCGAAATCCTGTTTACAAGGTCAATATCTTTCTTTTTAATGATCATCCCCATTCTTTCCTGCGACTCGTTACCAATAATCTCCTTTTCTGAGAGTGTAGGATCACCAACAGGCAGTTTATCGATATCAATTTTACCTCCAGTCTTTTCGACAAGTTCTGAAAGGCAGTTCAGGTGCCCCCCTGCTCCGTGGTCGTGAATTGATATCACAGGGTTATTATCTGATTCGGCAAGTGCCCTGATAATATTACATACCCTTTTCTGCATTTCAGGATTGGAACGCTGCACTGCATTCAGCTCAATGGCATTGTCATATTCACCTGTAGCAACGGAAGATACTGCACCCCCGCCCATGCCAATACGGTAATTATCGCCGCCCAGCATAACGATTTTATCACCTGTATCGGGAATATCCTTATTGGTATCTTCGGCTTTTCCAAAACCAATGCCTCCGGCAAGCATTATCACCTTATCATATCCGTATTTTATATTTTCCTCCATATGTTCGAAGGTAAGCACACTGCCACATATCAGGGGTTGCCCGAACTTATTTCCGAAATCGCTTGCTCCGTTTGATGCCTTGATAAGAATCTCTTCAGGAGTCTGGTATAACCATTTGCGTGCGCCCATAAAATTTTCCCATGATCGCCCTCCTTTAAGCCTGGGGTATGAAGTCATATATACTGCCGTGCCTGCCAGGGGTATTGCACCCTTGCCCCCGCCAACCCTGTCACGTATCTCACCTCCCGTGCCTGTGGCTGCCCCGTTAAAAGGCTCTACGGTAGTCGGGAAATTATGGGTCTCTGCTTTTAACGAGATTATTGAACTGATATCCCTGATCTCAAAATAATCCGGCTTGTCCTGTGTTACAGGTGCAAACTGCTCGATCACAGGGCCGCTAATAAATGCACAATTATCCTTATATGCTGATACTACACGGTTAGGATTCCTGCCTGTAGTTAGTGTTATAAGCTGAAAAAGCGATTGCTCCTCAGGCTTTCCGTCAATAATA
>CAZFHF010000018.1:0-19677 GCA_964518655.1 uncultured Bacteroidales bacterium
TATTTAATGCTCAAAAGTATTTTAAAAAAAAATATAAACTACAGACAAATATTGCTAAATTTATACGTTTATTTTACATAAGATTTAATGAATCTGATTAAATACTTTTTTATCTTCCCGGGAGATATTAAAATATTTCCTGTTATCTGATATATTTTCTGCTTAAAAGTAAACCTATTTATTAAATCCACGTATATTAAGTCAATCGTCCCTATTAGACCTACTAACATACTAATTGACGGGTAAATTTTAAAATATGATTTGGAAAAACAAAGCTACTAAAAAGGTTAAGGACGTATTAAAACAGGGTACAACGCCGGAAAAACTTGCCCTTTCATTATCCCTTGGAATTACCGTTGGTATTATACCATTATACGGATTAACAAGCCTGCTGATAACGCTGATTGCATTAGCTTTCAGACTGAACTTTGCATTAACACATGCAGTTCATTATATTGTCCATCCCCTGCAAATTGCCTTAATTATCCCTTTTATGAAACTTGGTGAATTATTCTATGACGGATCACTTATACCTTACTCAATAAAGAAGTTTATATTTATGGTAAATAATGATCTATGGGGTACATTGCACAATTTCTGGGTTGCTTACCTTTCAGCATTTCTCATATGGTTAATTATATCATTTCCTCTTATGGTCATACTTTATCGTTCATTGATCATACCTCTGAGAAGATATAAACTGGCTATTGCGAAATAACATCAGAATAAATTTCCAGTAACTTCTTCTCTTCATTTTCCCAGCATAGTTCTTTGGCTGCCGCTTTCAGGTTATGTTTCCATACTTTTCTTTTTCCCTCATTTTCAATCATTTCCTTAAATAGAGCTGCCAATTGTTGTGGATCATTTGTATCAGTTGTCAGTCCAATATCATACTTTTTAACAATGCCTCCCATCTCGGGAAAATCAGAAACCAATACAGGTACTCCGGCATGAATATAATCAAACAGCTTGTTGGGCAATGCATAATAATAATTAAGTCCTATATTCTCCTCAAGTGAAATGCCTATATCTGCCTGCATTGTATAAGACATGAGCTCATTATATGGCATTTTTCCAATAAACCGTACCTTTTCATCCAAATCCAGATCCACGACTAACTTTTTAAGTTCATCGGTTATATCTCCGGCTCCAGCTATTACCAATGAAGCATTGTCAATAAACTTCATTGCCTGTATTGCAAACTCCAGTCCTCTGCCCACATTTATTACTCCCTGGTAAATAATGATCCTTTCGTTTTGAGTTCTTATACTGTCTTTTGTTTTTGGATAGCTTATATTATATATTGGCAAATTTCTGATTACTTTCATATTAATCCCGTATTTATCAGAATAAATTCTGGCTATTGAATCACAAACAGTATATGAATATTTTATTCCGGGCAGCATTATTTTCTCAAGCCTCGACCATATATTTTTTACAAAATTTCTGCCTTCCAGCTCAGGTACTTCAGTAAAATATTCGTGGCTGTCATAGACCAATTTCTTTTTTCTGATTCTGGAAACCAGGTAATTTGCCAATAAAGTATCCAGATCATTAGCAACCAGTATATCAACTTTTCTGAAAATGATATACAGGAATAACCTGATATTATACTCGCCATAGAAAAAAGGACCTTTGTTAAATAATAGTTTTAATCTTCTTGATTTATATGGATTATCCGGTAAAGCAAGGCTGTTTTTAAGTTTTCGTCCAACGATAATGACATCAACGCCCAATTTAAGCAATGACAATGCAACTTTTCCCACGCGCCTGTCCGTTACTATATCGTTTGTAACAGAAATTAAGACTTTTATCAAATTTTTGATATTTTTTCTACTAAAATAGAAATTCTTTACGTAAACTGAATTCAAAAATTAAATTTGATAATTATTTTTGCTTCTATTGTATATAAAAATGTGTGAAATTCAAAAAAATATATCATTAAAGAACTTCAACTCATTCGGACTTGATGTAAATGCCAAATATTATATTAAGCTATCGGATCAGCAACAGGTAGTTGATTTTATTAAATCCGACCTGTCCAATATCAGGCCCGTTTTTGTTATAGGGGAAGGCAGCAATGTTCTGTTTAGCAAAGATTTCAACGGATTGCTGGTTCAACCAAAGATATCCGGCATTGAGAAACTGGATGAGACATCAGAGTATATTAAATTACGTGTCGGAGCAGGCGAAAACTGGGATAACTTTGTAAATTCCTGCGTGCAAAATAACTTTGGAGGCATTGAAAATCTTTCATTAATACCCGGAAGTGTAGGTGCATGTCCTATTCAGAATATTGAAGCATATGGAGTGGAGGTCAGGGAAGTGATTGAGAGTGTTGAAGCAGTGGATATTGAAACCGCAGATGTCAGAATATTCACAAACCAGGAATGTAAATTCTCTTACCGAAGCAGTATTTTCAAACAGCTGTTAAAGAACAAATTTATTATTACGCATGTGAATTTCAGGTTTGAGAAAAAACACCATGTGAAAACAAGTTATGGGGATATAGAAAAGGAACTCAATAAATTTCCGGAAACCAATATTCAGAATATAAGAAAGGCTATAATAAATATCCGAAACAGTAAATTACCTGATCCTAAAGAGCTTGGCAATGCAGGGAGCTTCTTTTTAAATCCTGTTGTAACAACGGATGAAGCAAACTCACTAAAACAATATTATCCCAAAATGCCTTTCTTTAAAGTTTCTGATAATAAGGTTAAGCTTTCTGCAGCCTGGTTAATTGAGCAATCCAACTGGAAAGGCAAACGTGTGGGAGATGTTGGAACATATAAAAAACAGCCCCTGGTGATTGTAAATTATGGAAATGCTGCAGGAAAGGATATACTTAATATAGCTACCAAAATCAGAAAAGCAGTAAAGAACAATTTTGCCATTGAACTTGAGATGGAAGTAAACGTGGTTTAATATTCTGCTTTCAGGTAATTGCCCTTAAACCAAATCGGATATTTTTATTGAACCGTCATAATTGCTCCATGTCCGGCAGATAATATATCCATTGCTGTCTCCTCGGTTTCGGCTTCAGCATAAGTTCTTAACAAAGGTTCGGTGCCTGAGGGTCGTATAAGAAGCCATTCATTCTCACTAAAAAAGAATTTATAGCCATCAAGATTTTCAGTTTTATCTACTTTATATTTGCCAAAGGATGTAAACATTCCGGATTTACATTTTTCCAGAACCTTATCCCTGATATTCTTGTTTATTTTCAGATCAGCCCTTTCCACAACAAATTTCCCTGTAATTTTATAAACCTCATCCATCAGTTGTTTCAGAGATTTGCCACTTTCAATCATTAGTTGCCATATCATCAGCCCTACCCATATAGCATCCCTTACAGGAATATGTGAACCAACAGTTATACCTCCAGAATCGCCACCCTCAACCAGTATTTCTTCATTAAGCAAAATATTTGTAATATCCTTAAATCCCACCTTAACCCTCTCCACATCAAGCTTATATTTTTTACATAATTTTTCAACCTTGCTTGTACAGGAGAAGTTAACAACAACCTTTCCTTTCTTATTTTGATATCCTGCCAGATAATGTATCAGAAGAAGCAAGATGTTATGCCCGTCAATATAATGGCCTTGCTTATTATATAATGCTATCCTGCATGCATCTCCATTTACTGCCAGCCCGCAATCTGTTTTCTTATTTTTCCATAAATATTCTGCCAGTTCGTGAAGATTCTTATGTAAAGGTTCAGGTGGAATACCTCTGAATGTCGGATTTTGCTCACAATGGAAAAGCTTAACTCCCGGGAACAACTTTATTATAACATTTTGTCCGCTGCCATACATTGCATCAAAGGCAATTTTCAGGTTGGAGCCTGCAATTTTCTCTATATCAAAGTTATCTCTTATTTCTTTTATATAAATATTCTCAAGATCAATATAGTTTATCATTCCGTGTTCCAGAAGATAGTTCCAGTTAAGCAGCTCAAGATCTATATCATAATCATCGGAAATAAGGTTTTCCATATCCTTAATATCTTTTTCAAGCATCGGACCGCCATTCTCGCCTTTCAGTTTAAATCCGTTATATTCAGGAGACTTGTCTCCTGCTGTAATAATAATGCCGCATTGCGCTTTCAGCTTTAACACACCAAGAGAAACCATAGGAGTAGAAACAAAATGCTCAGGGATATAAACACGAATACCTCTTGAGGAAAGTATCTTTGCTATAGCTTCCATAAACATTTCCCCTGCAAACCTGCAGTCGTATCCGATCACTGCTGCAGGCTCCTTATACTTCCTTGTAAGCCATAATGATATAGCATACGCAATCTTTACTATGTTTTTTATTGTAAAGTCTTTAGCAATAATTGCCTGCCAGCCTTCTGATCCAAATTTTATTTTATCCATATTTTTAATTCATTATTCTTCGCTTATTAAGAGCTTTTTGATATAAACGTGCATATTTATTATGTTGAGTCAGTGACCTGGAAAAATAATGATAGCCTGAAAAATCTTCTTTTGCGCAAAAATATAAGTAGCTGTGGTTTTCATGATTCAATACAGCATCAATAGAAGATATCGAAGGTATTGTTATCGGCCCGGGAGGTAATCCGCCATAACGGTATGTGTTGTATGGCGAATCTGTCTGAAGATGCTTTGACAGTACCCTTCTTATTGAAAAATCGCCCACAGCATATTTTACTGTGGGATCAGCCTGGAGCCTTATACCCTTATGTAGCCTGTTAATATATACTCCGGCAATGCGCGGCATCTCCTCTTCTTTACTTGTTTCTTCTCCAACAATTGAAGCCAGGGTAATAACCTCGTTAATAGTAAAATTCATCTGCTCTGCTTTACCGGTTCTTTTTTTATTCCAGAACAATTTATATTCATTTAACATTCTTTCAATAAACTGCTCAGCGGATGTATTCCAGTAAAATTCATAAGTGTTTGGTATAAAAAGGCCTTTAATTGTATTCTCATCAAAGCCGAGCTTATCAAGATATTCCTTATTATGTAGTAAATCAAGTATTTCATTATAATCGGCCTCAATTTTATCAGATACCTTTCCTGCTAGTTTTTCGAGAGTCCTTGTTTTATTAAATGTTACAATAACAGGTTCCTGAAGACCTGAACGAAGCATAAGAATAAGCTTATGATTTGTCATCCTGTTTTTCAGCCTGTATTTTCCCGGATTAATATGCTTGCGGTAATTCATCCTTTCGGCTGCCCATTCAAGTGTATTTTTGTTTTTAACAAGATTATTAGCGTATAATTTACCCAGCACATCATCATATGTTGAACCGGTAGGAATATATAAATAATATACCTTTTTGTTTTTTGTGAAAATATTTGGCTTGAAGGCTTTTCTGTAAATATCGATTCCCTTTATCCCGGCTATTATAAATATAACAAGAATTACATACAATATTCTCTTTATCAATGTGTTTGACGTCATTTTATAGATTTAGGAAATTCTTGACTGATTTAACTTAAAAATCAAGCTTTTATTACATACAACTGGCCTGCCTCATCCCTGATTACTTTTATCTTTACTCCTTTCTCAATATATCCTATCTCTGCTTTTGCATCATATATTTCACCATCAATCTCTATTCTTCCTGAAGGCCTTAAAACCGTAAATGCTGTTCCCGCTTTGCCGATCATCTCTTTCTGATGACTGTCAATACCAATATACCCGTTATTTTTATTTTGCACATTATTTAAAGCCAGCTTAAACGATTTTGTTGTAAAAAGCTTCTTGCTTATTATTATTGACATTATGAATGATACAAAAAGAGAAAAAACAACCAAAAAGAAAGCTTTTAGTACTTTGTCCCATGCTCCTATTCCTTCATACTCAAATACAATATTATCAACAAGACTCATTGTAAGCCCCACGATAACCATCAAAATGCCTGAAATTCCTGCAATACCAAATCCCGGGATAACAAAAACCTCCAGGGCTATTAATACCAGGCCGGCCATAAAGACAATAATTTCCCAGTTTTCAGTGAGACCATGCAGATATGAAGGTGCAAAAAATACAAGGGCTGCCAGTAATGCAACTGCCAGTGGAAATCCGATGCCAGGTGTCTGCATCTCAATATAAATACCTCCGACTATCAGTATTATAAGTATTGCTCTTACTATGGGATTTAACAGAAATAAAACAGTAGATTCCACAGCAGAAGGTTTATAACTCATAAGTTTATAATCATCTATTCCTGCCAGTTTTAACAACTCACTTATATTTTCTGCTATACCCTCACAATATCCAACCTTCATGGCTTCTTCAGCTGTTAATGTTAATACCTGGCCCGAATCACTTATGCCATCAACCTTGATTTGCGGATCAACCATAGCTTCAGCAATTTTCGGATCCCTATGCCATTTAATAATCGTATCATTACCGGAAATTAAAGTATCCTTTCCATGAGTCTCGGCTGTAGCACGCATTGTAGAACGCATAAATGACTGGTATTTATCAGGAACAACTTCGCCAGACTGGCTGACAACAGTAGCAGCACCAATGCTTCCCCCCCTGCGCATATATATACTGTCACATGCTATTGAAATTAAAGCTCCGGCGGAGATCGCCTGGTTATCAATAAATACAAATACAGGTATTCTGCAATTTATAATTTTAGTTCGTATAGAATCAGCAATATTAACTGCCCCGCCATATGTGTTTAAATGAATTATTATATAATCAGCATTTAGAGCAACTGCTTCATCCATAGCTTTTTGTGTGACCCTCCATACAGGCTTCATTATATTATCCTTGATGTCAAATTTGTAAACCAGCGCTTTACCATCTGACGGAACAACCTGATCAACTACTGCGGAATCTGCTCCTAAAAATATTACCAATATAACCAGTAAGACAATATTAACCGCAAATCTGTGTTTCTGCCCCATGTTTTCCTTGTTATTTCAGTATTGTTAAATCAAATTCATTAACCTGATGCAATATTTTATATAATAACGTAAATCAAATATAATTTAATTTAATTAAAGCCGAAAAAATTAATTCCCCTGTTTTTATTAACAGCAATAATTACCTGCTTAACTATTAATACCTGAATCTAAATGAGTTTTTTTGTTACATGTAAAAAGCTTCTCTTTTTTTTCTAAATTTGTATCTTCTAAAATCCTTAATATATGAATCTAAACGCATTAACAGCAATATCGCCAGGTGACGGCCGGTACAGGAACAAAGTTGAAGACCTTGCCCGGTACTTCTCAGAATACGCACTTATAAAATACAGAATCCTTGTTGAAATTGAATATTTCATTGAGCTTTGCTCAATACCTCTGCCTCCATTAAAAAAATTCGACTGGAAACGCTTTGAAGACCTGCGGAATATATATAAGGATTTTAGTGTCCGGGAAGCACAACAGATAAAAGATATTGAGAAAAGAACCAATCATGATATAAAAGCTATAGAATATTTCTTAAAAGAAAGATTTGATGATATGGGATTGACGAAATATGAAGAGTTCATACATTTTGCACTGACATCACAGGATATAAACAATACTGCTGTGCCCCTTTCTTTAAAAGAATCGCTGAGTGATGTTTATTACCCGTTGATTGACAATACTTTAAATACTCTTAACAGCCTGGCAAATGAATGGCGTTCAGTGGCCATGTTATCCAGGACGCATGGACAGCCGGCCTCCCCCACCCGCCTTGGCAAGGAAATAAAAGTTTTTGTTGAACGATTAACCGTCCAGCTAAACCAGCTAAAAGCTATTCCCATTTCAGCTAAATTCGGCGGCACAGTGGGAAATTTCAATGCACATCATGTTGCATACCCTGATATTGACTGGGTAAAATTTGCCAACCATCTGGTAAATGACATTTTGGGTTTAATACGTACACAAACTACTACACAGATTGATCATTATGATAACATCGCAGCTTTATGCGACTGCCTGAAAAGGATAAATACTATACTTATTGATCTTGACCGTGATATATGGACCTATATATCAATGGAATATTTTAAACAAAAAATAAAAGCAGGTGAAGTGGGCTCATCAACAATGCCACATAAGGTCAATCCTATTGATTTTGAAAATTCGGAAGGTAACCTGGGAGTAGCAAATGCCCTGTTCGAATATCTGTCCTCTAAATTACCTGTGTCAAGATTGCAAAGAGACCTGACGGATTCAACAGTACTTCGAAATATTGGAGTTCCCCTGAGCCATACAATAATTGCAATAAAATCCCTTAACAAGGGACTGGGTAAATTATTGCTCAATGAAGAAAAAATAAAGGAAGACCTTGATAATAACTGGAGCGTTCTTGCTGAAGCCATTCAGACAATATTAAGGAGGGAAGGATATCCCAAACCATATGAAGCATTGAAAGAACTGACAAGAACAAATAAGAAGATTACCAGGGAGACAATGCAGGAATTTATCGACAATCTGGATATAAGTGATAAAGTTAAGAAAGAACTTAGGGAGATTACACCGCATAACTATACAGGTATATAATTAAAATAAGAATCCAGCTTTAGGGATTTTGCCTGGTTGATTTTTCATAAATATAAATATCTTTATTAAAGGTCTTTATTAACTTATATTTATGATTTAAAAAATCACTTAATTCCCTGAATCCAATATTACCATCATTTATAATATAAGACGGTTCAGCTTCGATTATTCTGTCAATCTCAGCATCAACATCAATATCCAAGGCCTTCACATGATGCGGCGCCCTGATCAATGTTCGGTGGACATATTTAGCCGGACTGCTCTTATCCAGTAAATAATATATTATGTGATGATAATTCCCTGTGTAAATGATATCATTTTCATTTATTCTTGTTTCAAGAAATTTTGATATTTGTCTTGGGTAATCAGGTTTATCAATATAATCCTTCTTTTGCGTGAAAATAATAACACCTGCTAATATTATTATAAATATATATCCTAATGGTTTGGTTATCAATTTATTAAGTACATAGGGCAATTTCCTGTCCGGATCAAGGAAATTTCCTGCAAACAAACTAACAGGCAGCATCAACTGAATAAAGTAATGCCCGAAATATTTGCCCGGATATAAAATTGCTGTTAGATCAAAAATTACCCAGATGATAATAAGAAGCTTTTCATTTTTTATATTTTCCGTTTTTAATGATCTGTCAAAAAGGCAATAATAAAAGAAGAAAATTACGGGCAGAAATCTCAGATGAAAATCCATGATATACTTAATCATTCCCACAGCATCCCTTTGAACAGGATAATTTTTACTTATCTCAAACGTATGGAAAAAAAAGTCATTATAATGCCCTATCAAATAATAATACAGATTCACTATCCCGAAAGGGATTAAAAAACTGACTCCCAGAACACCATATTGAAGGATTGATCTCAAAGCCACGATTTTGCCTCTTCTCAGATTCAGGATCATAAGGAATAAAACAAAAGCCATTAGATCAAAGAGGACCACGTATTTAATAATAAATCCGCAACCCAAAAATACCCCGGCAATTAGAAAATTTATCATATTATTCTTCCTTAGAATAAAGAACAATCCTGATATTGTGAATAAATTAAAATATGTTTCAGTATTAACTGACACACCATAAAAAGTAAATACCGACATCATAAAGATGTATATCACCCCTCCAGCTATGGCAGCCTTTCTGTGTGAGCCATTATTCAGTTTAACTTTAAAGATCAGGTATGATGTAAATGCTATCACCAGGGAAGTAAATAACCGCACCATAAATACTGAATTTCCGAATAATAGCCTTATCATGGCCATAATAATAAATATGCCAATGGGTTTCACATCAATCGTATCCACAAAAAGTATTTTTCCATGGAGCAGCTCCTGTCCAATTACAAGATATGTTGATTCATCATGATTTATTACACTCGGGAAAAAGGACAGGAAACGTATTATAACTGACAGAACACAAAAAAAAATTAATACCTGGTAGTTTTTACTTAATTTCAATTTATAAGACTTTTATAAATACGATACTAATCAATTTATAATTGGCAATAATATTAAAACCCCTATAAAAATTTAAATATAGCCATAAAATACTTCACAAATATGCGGCATCTGATAATAATTGAAGCCAAAAGCAGTTTATATAAAATTACAGATTTTCGGGCTGTATGCAATTATTTCTATATTTGCAATAATTATTTATACACAAAAAGTAATGCCTCCAAAGATTTCAGTAATAATTCCCGTATATAATGAGGAAGAGAACATAAAGGAACTCTTCGGGCAGATAAAAAAGTCGCTAGGCAGGAACGGATATACTTATGAGGTTATTTTTGTGAACGATGGCAGTACTGACCGCACGTGGTCAAAAATCAAAGAGCTTGGTAAAGATAATCCCTCTCTCGCAGGAATTGATTTAGCCGGAAATTTTGGCCAGAGCTCAGCCCTGGCGGCCGGCATTGATCATGCAAGTGGTGAATTGATTGTGACTCTGGACGGTGATTTACAGAACGACCCGGATGATATACCTGCAATGGTTCAGGAGATGTATAAAAACGACTGGGATTTAATTGCCGGTATAAGAGCTAACAGAAAAGACGGCTTTATTCTTCGCAGGATTCCAAGCTTTCTTGCCAATTTACTGATAAGAACATCTACAGGCGTCAAGTTTAAGGATTATGGCTGTACACTTAAAGTATTTAAAAGCAACATAGCCAAAGAACTGGAGTTATACGGAGAGCTTCACAGGTTTATTCCGGTGCTGGCTCATTTACAGGGGGCAAGAATTACACAGATGAAAGTAAACCATCGTGCACGTATACACGGCAAATCAAAATACGGCATCAGCCGTACTTTCAGGGTTGTCAGCGACCTGCTGCTGATGTTATTCTTCAAAAAGTATCTGCAAAGACCGATGCATCTCTTTGGTGCAATAGGTATATTCATATTCTTTATTGGAGCTATAATAAATATTTATCTGGTTATTTTGAAAATAATGGGACTGGATATATGGGGCAAACCTCTGCTTTTGCTTGGTATCATGCTCACCCTGGGAGGTATTCAGCTGGTAACAATAGGTATTCTGGCAGAAATAATGATGAGAACATACTACGAATCGCAGAACAAGAAGCCATATAAAATAAAAAATACCATCCGATGAAGGACTTCATTAAAATACTGAGAAGATATATCCCTCCGTACAAAACCCACCTGACACTGAACATTATTTTCAATTTCCTCGGGGCCCTGTTCGGAATATTCTCCTTTATAACGATGATTCCTGTACTGAAAATATTATTCGGGCTTGAGGAAAAAGTATATGGTTTCAAAGAGGTAAACTTTTCATTTTCTGCTTTAAAAGAAGCCGGACAAGCACTGGAAAACAACTTATACTGCCTTATTACGAAAATATCCGAAACGCAGAGTGCCACCATGGCCCTTATATATATAGGGCTATTCCTGATTTTTATGGTATTCCTGAAAACGGGATTTACATACATGGCAAGCTTTTTCATGGTCTATATCAGAAATGGTGCAGTACGTGACATCAGGAACCAAATATACAGAAAATCAATTTCATTGCCACTGTCATTTTTCAGTGAGGAGAAAAAAGGCGATATCATGACAAGAATGACAGGAGATATACAGGAGATTGAAGCCTCAATAATGAATTCACTGGAAATGATGTTCAAGAATCCCATAATTATTCTGGTTTCGGTGATAACAATGATACTTATGAGCTGGAAATTAACCCTCTTTGTATTTATTCTGTTTCCTATTGCCGGTTTCATAATCGGCAGGATAGGCAAAAGCCTGAAAAAAACCTCTATGGCAGGCCAGAACAAAATGGGTGAGCTTCTTTCAACAATAGATGAGACACTATCAGGATTAAGAATAATAAAGGCATTTAATGCCGAGAAAAAGATGGATAGCCGGTTCACCGGCGAAAATGAGGAGTATAAAGGAATTATGAACAGGCTCATGAGAAGGAGGTTTCTTGCCCACCCCGTGAGTGAGTTCCTCGGAACAATATTAATAGTAATGCTAATGTGGTATGGCGGGAACCTGATCTTGAATGCCCGGAGTAAATTACCTCCTGAAAATTTCCTTGTTTACATGGTTGTCTTTTATAATATCATCAATCCCAGCAAAGCATTCTCACAGGCCTTTTACAGTATTCAAAAGGGGCTGGCCTCAATGGACAGGGTGGATAGGATTCTAAAGGCAGTTTCAAATATTACAGAAATAAAAAATCCTAAAGAGATAAAAACCTTTACCGGGTCAATTGAATACAGAAACATATCTTTCAGGTATGATAAAACAGAGGTTCTGACTAACGTTAATTTAAAGATTGAAAAAGGCAGAACAATAGCCCTGGTAGGACAGTCAGGTGCAGGAAAATCAACCCTTGTTGACCTGCTTCCCAGGTTTTATGACGTCACAAAAGGTGAAATACTCATTGACGGAATAAATATTCGTGACATGAAAATTAACAGCCTCAGAAATCTGATGGGCATTGTTAACCAGGAACCTATTCTTTTCAATGACAGTTTTTATAATAATATTGCTTTTGGCATGGAAAATGTTAATGAGGAGGATGTTATAAGGGCAGCTGAGATAGCCAACGCCCATGAATTTATTATCAGTACTGAAGACGGATATCAGACAAATATCGGGGACAGGGGCGGTAAACTTTCAGGGGGCCAGCGGCAAAGGATCAGTATTGCCCGTGCTGTTTTAAAAAATCCTCCCATACTTATTCTTGATGAGGCAACATCTGCGCTGGATACAGAATCCGAGAGGCTTGTGCAGGATGCATTGATAAAATTGATGGAAAACAGGACATCTATTGTTATTGCCCACAGACTATCGACTATTGTGCATGCTGACGAGATTTATGTGATAAGTGACGGCCGTATTGTTGAGCACGGAAACCATAAACAGTTGCTTAGCGCCAAAGGAGAGTATAAAAAATTCTTTGAACTTCAAAATTTTTCATAATCTTTGTCCCTCCATTCAAATAGAAGTAAATAATGAGTTTTAACAGGTTCCTGAAAAATTTCCTGGTCCCGAAAATTAAGTTCGGGATGACATCAATCATTGCTACAGCTATCGACCATATTATATACCTGATTCTGATAAAGTATATTATTGAATCCAAGGCTCATTTTATTTCATATACTGTTGGAATGATAACTAACTTTCTGCTTCAGAAACGTTTTGTCTTTATGTTGAAAAGAAAAGTATATGCAGCATTCTTTTTATCAGTAACTTTCTCAATAATCGGGTTGTTTGCAGGCACTTTTTTGATCCATAGCTTTGCCAGGATCGATTTTTTTGGTGATCATAAATACTACAATAAATTATTGGTTACTTTAATTATATTTATCTATAACTTTTATACTAAAAGGTTTGCTTTTGAAAAAGAATACACTAAGCTATAAGATAGCGTTATCAATAGTAAATGCTGTAAAATATCTTACAAATATTGTAAGGCAGGAAACGTTTTTAATAATTTCATGTGTCATTCTTCTGATAATATCCCTGTTCATTAACCTGGGTATGCAGCCATTGTTTCTCGAAGAACCCCGCAGGGCAATTGTTGCTCTGGAGATGCTGTTCAGGAACAATCTTATAGTGCCAACTGAACTTGGCGAATTTTATTATAATAAGCCGCCGCTATGGAACTGGATGATAATTCTTTCATTTAAGATATTTGGCAACTATTCCGAGTTTGCAGTAAGGTTTTTCTCGGTACTGTCACTGCTGGCAATGGGTTTATTGCTTTTTCTTGCCGGTAAAAAATTTGTTAACGCTAAATTCGGGATCTATTCATCACTTCTGTTTCTTGTATCTATCGACCTGTACTTTTATTATTCCCACCTTGGAGAGATAGATATATTTTATTCATTAATTACTTTTTCCAGTTTTCTTGCACTCTTTATTTTCTATAAGAATAAAAAATTCCTGCTTTTGTTTATAAGCTTTTATTTTCTGTGTGCTTTGGGTTTCCTGACAAAGGGCCTCCCGACTATAGCCTTTGCTGGTATTTCTTTGCTGGTGTTTTTTATTTATTACCGTGACTTCAGACGGTTACTCTCATGGCAGCATTTAACAGGTATCCTGATTTTTTGTGTTATTACGGCCGGGTATTTATATCTTTATTCCAGGCACAATAATGTCAGGGAATACCTGAATGAGCTTATATTACAGGCAAGCGGTCGAACTACCGGTGCAACAAAAGACAGGGGATTTTTTGAACATTTCTCATTATTTCCCTTTGAAACATTAAAGAATTTACTGCCTGGGGCAATTCTAATAGTATATCTCTTTCATAAAAATTTCAGGGATACTATCCGGGAGAATAAATTCATTGAGACCTGTATGTTATTATTCCTCGCTAACATCCTTTTATACTGGATCTCCCCCGGTACACGGCAAAGATATGTCTATATGCTCTTTCCCCTTATTGTATCAGTATTTACATACTTCGGACTTAAATTCAGATACAATAAGAAGTACAACACTAAATACCGTGACATTTTTATTGACTATGTCATGGGCATATTTATTGCCTTATTGATCTTGTTAAGTTTCAGCCTGCCGATAATACCGGCTCTTAATCCTTTTAAGGGTATACTTCTTTTATCCCTGGTATCAATGTTAATTTTAGGCAGACTTTTATATGATTTTTTAAGAAATGAGCATTTGCGCATAATCATATTTATTTTTGCAGTAATAATTCTCAGGTTTATTTACAATTTCACTGTTATACCTTACAGGACCCATGACAGCAGGGCACAGGCTTTAAAAGATACTGCCGTACATATCTATGAATTAACGGGCACAAATCCCCTGTACATCTATAAAAAATCCAAATGCCCCATGAACTGCGTTTATTATCTTGAAAGGGAAAGGGAACAAATGCTGGTTAGAAAAAACCATCTTTCAGAAAATGAGTATTATATAACTGATGTCCGGTACAATATTGATAAACCTCATACAGTAATTTATATTGTTGAGAATGACGATGACAGGGCATTATGCCTGATAAAAACTTCCGACTTTTAGAATATTAATATTTTCAGCGGTTGAAGAAGTCGTTGTAATATACCTGTTGCAGTGCTTTGCCCTTATTCAGGAAATGATCATTCAAGGGGCCTTCTGAAAATATGACTTTCCTGCTGTCGTTGTCAAAAACATATCTTACACTGTCAGTTAAAAATCCAAATCCATTATTATAATCGTAGAATGCAAAACTTCCGGACTTGTCTGAAAGCAAGTCTTTGCTGTATATGAAGTCACTGCCTGGAACATGCAACTGGTTCAGCAGTGTTTTTGCCAGATCTGCCTGCGAACCATATTTGGCAATTACCGTATCTTTTTCTATTACTCCGCCCAGCCAGAGCATTGGTATGTGATATTTTTTAAATCCGTAAACAGGTGTCCATCCGGGAAAAATATGCCCGTGATCAGCAAGAATAACAATCAAAGTATTATCCCAGTACCGGGAAGCCTTCACCTTACTGATAAAATCTCCCAGGCAGCTGTCAGTATAAAATGAAGAATTAAACATTTTTATATCCTGTCCATTTCCCTGAAATACAGGTTTCATTGGAATATCAAAAGGTTCATGATTGCTCAGGCTGAAACATACTTTAAAGAAGGGTCCCTCACTGCCAATGATATCACTGTAAATCCTTTTAAATAATATATGGTCGGGAGCACCCCAGTTTGACAGAAGTTCTGATCTTTTGAAGTCAGATTTGGATATAATTTCATCAAAATCCCCGTTAAACATGTAAGAATTCAGGTTGGCAAAGTTTATATCACCACCATAGTAAAATGAAGTGCGGTATCCAACATCCGCAAGACATTTTGAAATATACGGCAGGCTTTGTGTCTTTTTTGGTGATTTGATAACAGATACAATACCCAGGGCGGGATATCCGCTGAGTATCGCTACCATCCCTTTATCTGACCTGGAGTCGTTGGCATAAAAGTTTTTGAAAAATATTCCCTGCTGTGTCAATTTGTTAAATTCCGGGGTGACACCTTCAACTCCTCCCAGGGGCTCGACCAGCTTTGCAGTAAAGCTCTCCAGTACTATAAGTATAATATTTGGCCTATCGCTGTTAAGCAGGTTATTAGTTTGATCAAAATCTTCATATAGGCTGTGTGTAATATTTTGTGCCTCATCAGGTTCAAGATAGTCAAACTGAGTTATCCTGGTACTTTTGATAGTAAGCGAATACCCGAAATTCCATAAAATATTTACCGCCGCATGGTTGGCAAAATGATTTTCATGAAAATATACCGCACTCAAGTTAACAGGTGATGAATCAAATCCGCCCCTAATGGGAATAATTAATAATGGTATTAATACAGCATATAAGATTGCCGCTTTAAAATTTGCCGGCTGTGGTTTCCTGATAAGCCCTGATATTAATCTTAGATAAAAAAATGACACAGCAAAAGCAAATGCCATCCAGAATAATAATCCCAGTATAATAGTGTACCATCTCACGGATGCCAGCATCTCCTGCGGTGTATTCAAATATTGAAGCGGAGTTTTATCAAGCCTGAATCCCCAGTATTTATAAAGCTCAACATCTGTAACAGTAAAAAGTATAAAAATGGCAATTATTACAACAGTATAAACATTGATAATATTATTCCATATCTTATTGGAAAAAAAGGCTGTTAATATCAGTATTATCAAAGGAAATAACAGGATATATCCAATAACGGATAAATCCAGTTTCAGACCATGTGCTATAATCCTTATCCAGTCGCCGGCACCTAATGCAAATGATTGCTGATAATGGTAGAATAAAAATACAAGTCTGCCGGCAATAAAAAGCAAAAGCCAGAAAAGGATGTAAAATACCAGGAATTTAATGCGAACCTTCATAATCACTCATTGTTTATATCATATACGGTCAAATTTAATAATTATTTAATATTTTTGTCATTTTTGCCCGGCAGCTGATAGATATGTATCATTTTAATAATTTATCCATAGCAAATTATCATTATTAATGGACAGGTATCTCAATCATCTTATAGCATTAGTGAAGAGGTTGCTATTTCTGCTGATTATTTTTACAATTCTGCGCCTTTACTTCTTTGTGTTCAACATAAGATCATTTTTGCCGGGATCAGCATGGGAAATTATCAAGGTTTTCTTTTTTGGCATCAGGTTTGATTTTATTGTGATATTTTACCTTAACCTGCCATTTATTCTGTTGCATTTCATCCCCGGGCAGTTTAAGGAACATATGACATACCAGAAGATTCTGAGGTATTTATTTGTTATAGTAAACGCATTAGCAATATCAGTAAATTTTATTGATATTGAATATTTTAAATTCACTAACCACAGGAGTGGCACAGAGTTAATAAAGCTTCTTGCTGACAGCTCGGATACGGTTTCTTTACTGCCTCATTATATTGGAGGTTACTGGCACCTCACTATTTCATGGATTATTATAGTCTGGGTTATGTGGAAGTTTTATCCCCCGTTACGTCAGCTGAGCTGGAATATAAATTTGAATAAAATTTTAAGTATCTCTTTACAGCCGGTAATTTCTATAATTATCCTTGGCATTTTCTTTGGATTTGCAAGGGGATTGGAAACAAAGCCAATAAGGATAAATACTGCACATAAATATGCATCTCCGAAAAATATCCCTTTGCTGTTCAATACTCCTTTTGTAATTATTAATACTATAGGGCAGAAAGATATTATTAAAGCAGAGTACTTTGATTTTGAATATGCAGAAAATATTTTTTCACCTGTCAGGGATTACGGAGATAGTGAGCCTTTCAATAATCAAAATGTTGTTATAGTCATTCTTGAGAGTTTTTCCAAAGAATATGTGGGTGCCCTTAATCCAGGGCAAAAGGGGTATACTCCATTCCTTGATTCGTTGATAAATAACAGTCTTGTGTTTGATAATGCTTTAGCCAATGCCAACAGGTCGATGGATGCCCTGCCTGCAATAATCTCTTCATTGCCGCCGCTTGACCGGCGGACTTATATCACATCAATTTATTCGACAAACAAACTTGAGAGTGTTGCAAGCCTGCTAAAGAAAAAAGGTTATCATTCTTCATTTTTTCATGGCGGCCAGAACGGGACCATGGGATTCGACTACTTTTGTAAAAGTGCCGGTATTGAAGAATACTACGGGGAGTATGAGTATCCTGATAAGAGTGATTTTGACGGCAGGTGGGGTATATATGACGAGCCTTTCTTCCAGTTCTTTGCAGGCAAGCTGGACCAGTTTGAGCAGCCCTTTATTTCAATAATATTCTCTCTCTCCTCACATGAGCCTTACCCTATACCTGAAAAATACAAAAATAAATTCCCTGAAAGTAAATTCGAAATACTAAGCAGTGTGGCATACACAGATTATTCGCTGAGAAAGTTCTTTGACAAAGCTTCACATATGGACTGGTACAAAAATACTTTGTTTGTGATATGCGCCGACCATACATCAATGGCTATTGAACAGCAGTCCAGGACACAGATCGGGCGCTATAAAATACCTATAGTCTATTTTCATCCCGGAGATACTTTGCTAAGAGGTGTAAGCCACAGGGTTACACAGCAGATTGATATCCTGCCTTCGGTACTGGACTACCTGAACTTTAGTGATAGTTTTATTTCCTTCGGGCAATCGGTATTTAAGGACAATAAGGATGAATTATGGTTCTGCCATAACAGGGGCAGTTATTATATTGCTGATTCCGAACATTTCCTGATATTTGACGGAGTCGAAAGCATTGAATTATACAACTATCAAAAGGACAGCCTCCTGCAGTCAAATATTATAAGTACTAGTCCGGATGTTGCAGAAAAACTTGAAACCAGGATAAAGGCGATACTGCAGGACTACCAGTATAGGATGGAGAGGAACCTTATGGCGGATACTGTGGGGATAACATGTGTAACAGAATAATAAATCTCAAATTCCAAATAAATTACAAATTAATGCAGTAATTCTAGTCTGGTTTTTTAGGGGGTTAAAGCAGATTAAAAATGCGGGTAGGCCAGAAAAAATTGCTGCGTGCCATCTTGGGCTGTGTGTTGGCAGATGATAATTTTTTCTTGATTTTTTCTTTGGTTCGTTTCTTTTGTATCAAGACAAAAGAAATGAACAAAAAAAGGGCGCTGTCCCTAATAAGAATTATAGGAGTGGATATCATCAATGTCTTTTCTCTTCTTTTCGCGCAGTTCATCGGAAGAGGGGTAGCCGACGGTAATTATCAGTTCAGCCCTTTTATTTTTGGGTATATTGAGCAGTTCCTTGACCCTTTTCTCATTAAACCAGCCCAGGATACATGTTCCCAGTCCTTCTGACGCTGCTTGCAGGCAGAAGTGCTCAGTGGCGATACCAACATCAATAAGCGTGTAAGTTTTGTTGCGGATCATCTCTCCCATCTTAGAGGTGAAATTTGGTTTCTCTCTCACAACAACAACATGAACAGGGGCTTGTTTGGTAAAGTGGTTCAATGGCAGAATACGGTTATTTGTCGCATCAGCAATTGAGTTTTTAAGTTCAGCATCATCAACAACAACGAACTTCCACGGCTGGGCATTGCATGCCGAAGGAGCTACCCTTGCAGCTTCCAGGCATCTTTCTATCTTATCTTTTTCAACCGGCTTGTCTGTATAAGCCCTGACGCTTTGTCTTGATCTTGCCAATTCAAGAA
>CAZFHF010000019.1:0-19441 GCA_964518655.1 uncultured Bacteroidales bacterium
TAACTAAATCCGTATCTCCGGCAACATTATTGTATATCATTGATAGTTTCATCTTCTTATCATTTGTCAGTGAAGCAATCAGGTTCCTTGCAAATAGCAATGTACCTGTGCCCAGCACTGTTGTTTGAACAAACTTTCTTCTTTTCATAATTCAGAATGTATATATAAAGATACTACTAAAAATCTGAAAATTATATTGTTAAATTGTTGACCCTGTGAAATTCCACAAAGCAGGTCCCGCGAAGCGGGAACTTCACAGGGTGAATTGCTTTATTGCTAAATTGCTCTATTGCTTTATTAAAAGTTAACGGGGATTAAAGGTGACTGTCCCTTTTTTAAAATTTAAAACTTAAAATTTAACATTTTTCAAAGGTAGCTGTCCCCTTTTTATTTCCACACTTAAAGACAAGCTGCGCCTGATGTTTGAGATCTTTTCCATATCGCATACAAGGTCGCGGCGCGAAAAATAATTAATGTTAAATACGTCACTTCTGCCCTGCAACGCAGACAGCTGGCTAAGGCATACACAGCCCCTGCTTATTACAGCTATGATCCTGTCAATGGCTTTTTCTATTCTTTCCCGGGTATAGCTTAAGCTCCTGAATAGTTTTAAAGTTTTATCAATTAAGCCTGTATATTCACGGTGCAGGAGGTTTATATCATTTGCCGCTGTTGCCAGGGTTTGCTGTTCATTGTTATAGTCTTTATGAATATCAAAAATGTCATTCATAAGCTGCAGTAAGGCGCCAAGATGATAAACGGCCTCTTCTTCACCGGGCAGGAGTTTGTTTGAAAGCAGGCTCCTGTAAAGAAGTGTTGCATATCCTCCTTTTTTATATGTAATATTCCTTATTTCTTCAGTTGTAAGATTACTGTTATTTTTTTGCCTGGTACTCATCATCTGGGCTTCAGCCGTCTTATCCAGATATTGCTTAAACAGTTCCGGATTTTTAATTTTTGCCGATATATTATTATATAAGTATTTTAACAGTAATAATGATTCGTCATTAACTGGATTTTTATTTCTGATAGCTTTCAGCACTTCATTATATGTATATCCTTCATGGTCAATCAGGTCGTCAAAAAGCGGTGTGGATGCTCCCAGATAGCGGTTTGCCAGTTTTTCATATTCACTTAATCGGTAACCCCGCAATTCAGAAAACCACAGATTAGGAAGTGTAGCTATTCGTGTATAGCTTTTTATTCTTGATCTTAGCTTTACCGGGAGATTTTTCTGATATTCATTCAGACAGGATGATAATTCTTTTATTAAAAAACGATTTCTGATCTTATTTAACACAAATACTTCAAATCCGGTACGGCAAAAGGCAATTATCATTGTTGATTCTTATTGCAGAAAATACAAAAGTATAAATTTAGATGAGTGACTGCAAAAAGATGCAGGGATTAATTATATGTATGCTTTTCAGAGGTCAGCGCACTGATTTTTTCCTGCTGTGATATAAATTTAGTGATGTCTTCAATAATCATAATGATGTACTTTTCATCGTCATGCAAAAACAATCTTGTTGAAAATTGCAGGTGCTTCAATACTTTTTGATTTTCAGTATTGAAAAAGTGACTTGAAAAATGTTTATTATAAACAGGTTTATTTTCGGCATAGGATTTTAATGCCGAAACCCTTAAATCACAATACTTACAATGTGATGTTTTCCCGCATTCCTTGGCTTCCTCAACCTGGTAAGCACAACCAATTGCTTCTCCGCATCGCTGGTAGAGCAAATGCTCGTCTTTCTTGTTGGAAAAAATTGTTTTCAGAGCATCGTTGTATGCCTGAAGCTCCATTTTATCATTAAGAAGAAGAATACAGCTTGTTATATTATCCAGTATTGTATTTAAAAACTTGCTTGATCCTCTGAGGATATCAAAGCTTGTGTTTGTCAGTGATTTATCGCTTGCCATAACCTTATGTTTTAAATTGAGTTATAACAGATAAAAGACTGTTCCTCGGATACTCTTTGCTATTTCCTTAACACTGCAAATTATGTGAACTTTATTTCAGCATAATTTGCTGACTGGCAACGTATATAAAATTAATAAAAATTTCTGTATAATCAGTTTACGGATTATAAAAAAGGTTAGCACCGGGTCCCAAAGGAATTCCCATCAATATCCAGATTATAAGCAATAGTGTCCATACAATAAAAAAGGCAAATGAATAAGGCAGCATAGTGGCCACTACTGTCCCTATACGGGCATTTTTATCATATTTCTGAAAGAAGGCTATTATCAAAGCAAAGAAACTCATCATAGGTGATATTATGTTTGTTACGCTGTCTCCAATCCTGTATACCACCTGTGACAGTTCAGGTGAATATCCCATGAACATAAACAGGGGTATGAATATTGGTGCCAGTATTGCCCATTTCGCTGAAGCACTGCCCATAAGCAGGTTGAGGGTTCCTGAGAGGATGACAAACATAACCATCAGGGGTATTATTCCCAGGTTTGTTGCCGAGAGGGCGTTGGATCCTTTTATGGCAATGATCAGTCCCAGGTTGCTCCATTTGAAATATGCCACAAACTGTGCAGCGAAGAACACTAGCACCAGGTACATTGCCAGTGTTTTCATGCTTTCACCCATTCCATTCATTACGTCCGTATCATTCCTGTACTTGCCAGTTGCTATTCCAAAAGCAAGACCCATTAAACCTGCTGTAATAAACAATACTGCGACAATCCCTTTCAGCAGTGGCGAATTCAGAAGTTTTCCCTGGGGCCCTCTCAGGAAACCATTCAGGGGAATAGTACCTGCAAGTATTATTACGGTAATAACCAGCAATATTATCATTGCATAAAGCATACCTCTTTTTTCATCAGGTCTCAGCCTCTCAAGTTTTTCATTGTTATCCCCGTCTTTATATTCTCCGAATCGCGGGGCAACTATTTTTTCAGTAACCCATGTTCCGGCAAAAGCTATGAAAAAGGTTGAAACAAACATAAAAAAGTAATTTGCCGTTGGATTCACTTCATAAGCTGCATCTACTATATGTGCTGCTTCAGTTGATAATCCTGCCAGCAAAGGATCTATTGTTCCTAATGCCAGGTTGGCAGAGTAACCGCCGGAAACACCCGCAAATGCTGCTGCCATACCAACAATAGGATGCCTTTTTACCGCAATAAAAATTATTCCTGCAAGCGGGACCAGGAGCACATAGCCCACACTGGCTGCAAGATTCGACATTATTCCGGCAAAAACAATAATAAAGGTAAGAAGCCTTTTCGGGGCGGATAAAACAAGCAAGCGGATTAGTGCAGCGATAAGGCCGCTGTGCTCTGCAACACCTATACCCAGCATAGCAACAAGTACTATTCCCAGGGGTGCAAAACTTGTGAAATTCTTTACCATCAGCAGTATTATCCTGTGCAGTCCCGGTCTGGAAATAAGGTTTACAGTGGTGATAGTCTCCTTTGTGCCGGGGTGGACGGCCTGCCATTCAAATACATGTCCTATCCAGGAAAACATGATTGCCAGCAGGGCAAAGATGGCAAATAAAGTTGCAGGATGAGGAAGGGCATTACCGCCCTTTTCAACAGCATTTAAAAATTTCTGAAAAAATGTACTTTTTATGTTATCCCTGCTACTCATAAACCACAGCTGTTCCGCTGGCAGTAACCATAAGCATGCTGCCGTTCTGACCAACTGTTTCATAATCAAGATCAATACCAATTACTGCATTGGCACCCAGCCGCCCGGCATTTTCTTCCATCTCTGACACAGCATTGTCTTTTGCTTCCCTCAGCACTTCCTCATAAGAACCTGATCTGCCGCCCACGATATCTCTTATGCCTGCAAACAAATCCCTGAAAAGATTTGCGCCGATTATAGCCTCGCCTGTGACCAGCCCGACGTAACTGACTATTTTCTTGTTTTCTATAGTGTTTGTTGTTGTTAGTAACATAGGTTCTTGTTATGAATTATCAAAGGTTTTTTAAAAAAAAAATTATGTTGTGTAATATATAAATAAAAAATAAAAGTATACCAAAATCTTGTAACTTCGTTATCCGGAATATATAACAATATAAACTTATGGTACCAAAAATATCTATTATAATATCAATCCTTCTGCAGTTTATGGTGGCTTTTCTTGCATTAAGGTTTATACCGGTAACACAAAGAAAATTATCATGGATTCTCATATCAATAGGTTTTGTTCTTATGGCATTGAGAAGAATGCTTGAACTTTCCACTTTTCTGAACCTTAAGCGTTATGAAGAATTGTTCTCAGTAGGGGCATGGATAGGAATTTCAACCTCCATTGTGATTGCTGTCGGCGTATGGCTTCTCAGAGATATGTTTTATACATGGAAAAGGGCGGAGCTTGAACGCAAGTTGACTGAAAAGAGGGTATTAAATGCTGTTATAAGAACTGAAGAGAAGGAAAGAAGACGATTTGCCAAAGATATGCATGACGGAATAGGCCCGTTAATATCCACTATCAAACTCTATGTTAATGAACTGATCTCGGATGAGATTACATCAAAGGAGAAAGAAGAATCTGTGGATTATATTAACAAGCTGCTTGACGATGCCGTATCAGGACTAAGGACAATATCAAATAATATGACACCAGGGGTTATTCATGAATACGGCCTGTTTTCCGCGATTAATGAATTTTGTAATTCAGTGAACAAAACGCATAAATTAGCAATCAAATTTAATGCACCCCGCGGGTTAAATCTTGGTAACCACGTAGAAATAAATCTATACAGAATAGTAAATGAACTGGTGAATAACACATTGAAGCATTCTGATGCTACTGATGCAGAAATATCAATAACCCGGGAAAACGGCAATATCAGATTTACGTATTATGATAACGGGAAAGGTTTTGATTATTCAAAATATACCGAACTGAAACATAAAGGTGATGGTATAAATAACATTCTTACCAGGGTACGGTCACTGGACGGAGAAATAAATATTGAAAGCAGTGAAGGAAAAGGTATATTTGTTGAGATAACATTTGCTGTATAACTAATTATCAGAAAATTAACAGAAATGGATAAAAAAGTTAAAATCATTATTGCTGATGATCACGAAATATTCAGAAAAGGGCTGAAGGTGATATTGAATCGCCTGAAAAATGTTGATGTTGTCGGTGAAGCATCGAACGGTGATGAATTGATTGATATTGTAAGCAGTATAAACGCAGATATTATTCTTATGGATATAGAAATGCCCGGGATGAACGGAATAGAGGCGACTCGCGAGATATTATCAAAAAAGCCGGGAGTAAAGATTGTGGCATTGACAATGTTTAATGATGAACAATATATTCAGGATATGCTGGACGCCGGTGCAAAAGGATTTTTATTGAAAAATATTACGAAACAGATATTGGATAAGGCAATAAGAACTATTGCCGACGGCAACAACTATTATTCAGATGAGTTATTCAGCTTTTTTACAAAAAGGATAGCCGGAGAGAAACCTGTAAAAGATAATGAACTAACACTTACAAACAGGGAAAAGGAAATCCTGCAGTTAATATGTGAGGGATTAAATAATGAAGAGATTGGAGCTAAACTGTCAATAAGTGAAAGGACAGTTATCGGGCATAAATCCAATCTTCTGGCCAAAACCAATTGCAAAAATACTCCTGGCCTGATTTCATATAGTGTTAAAAATAAGCTTGTTAAGCTTTAAATAATGCTTCAGACAACCATAGACCGGTAATAAATTACAGGTTGGTAATTCTCTTTTTTACCGTACAATCCTGTAAATTATTAATAATATTCTCCTGTACCAAACTGGTAAATACCTGCCTTTTTCATAACGTGTTGCATTTTTATATTTAACCTGAGTATTACAAGTAAGAATTTAAAAGATTCATATTATGGATAAAAAGCTTATTTCTCTTAAGGTAAAGTGCCCGCACTGTGAGCATTCATTGATGGATCACAATAAAGTGATAGAGGGCGAACCAAGTATAAAATTGTACATTAAGTCAGGAGATTTCTCGGGAATACTGAATTTGTGCTCTCTTTACGGGTGTAACAAAAGGGAGTGTGATATTAAATTATACAGCGGTGACGTCACTGAGCTTTTTTGCCCGGAGTGTAAAAAGAACCTTAAATGCAAAACACCGTGCGATATTTGCGGTGCCCCGGTGATCTGTCTGAAGCTTGAAACCGGCGGATTGCTGCGTATTTGTACGAGGGTTGACTGTAAAAAGCAGAGTGTTATTTTTGAGGATATCTATGATAACCTCACAAAATACTTCATCAGGCACCATTACGGTGATAGATGAACATATTGCTTGCAGCGTATTTGTAAGAAATGTTCACGGCATTAAAACTATATAATTAACCGGAATTAGTATTAAAATTAAGTATACTGATATAACAGGCACTTGAAATGCGGTAATAATGAACGAATTATTTAAAAGAATAACCGGGGATGTAAGGTATAAGGAAGGATTGAAATCCTGCATGAATTGCGGTGTATGCACGGCAATATGTCCTGCAGCTGAATTTTTCGATTATGATCCCAGGATGATGATTACTACAGTACAGACTGAAGATGAGGAAAAAATTGAAGCGCTTCTTAAGAGCGATACAATATGGTATTGCGGTCAATGTATGTCATGCAAGACAAGATGCCCCAGGGGCAATTGTCCCGGATTAATAATAAATGTATTAAGAAGAGTATCACAGGAGATGGGATACTTTACATTCAGCAAGATGGGAAGGCAGCAATATGCGGTTTACCGGACAGTAGGTAAAAATATTTTAAAATACGGGTACTGTGTACATCCTGAGGCTCTTAAACCTGAAATGCATCCTGAACAGGGCCCTGCATGGATTTGGGTATTTAATAATCCGGAAGAAGTATATGCCAGGCTTAAGGGTAACTTTAACAGGAAGGGGCCCGGCACATTAAGAAAAATACCGGAAAAAACTATGGATGAGCTGCATTCAATATTTGATACTACCGGAGGAACGAGGCTCTATGAACTTATTGATGAATATTCCAGGAATAAAGTAAAGGAAATGGGATTTGAACCGGATGAAAAAAATATGGACAGATATTTTATGCATGTATATAAAGACAGCATAACAGACAATTCTTAATTAGTAATTTTAATCACACTATGAAAAAAGAAGGCAAGCAGAGAATCTGGAACGATTATCAGAAAGATATAGCAGATGACAATTATTATTTTCAAAGAAGCTGCATAAGACAAAACTTTTTCCCGGGATCAGAACATGCATTTCTGAAAATTCTCAGGGATGAAATGGGAAAGAATATATATGATGATGCACGCCAGACTACTTGTACGGGCATTGGTTACCATTCAGATATTATTCCCTTTGATACTATTCAAACTGTGGTCGCCAGGCATTTTGCACTTATGACAGAAAAGGGATTTAAGAATTTTGTCATTTCATGTGTCACTTCTTTTGGCATATATTCTGAAATAGTCGAGACGTGGAAGGAATTTCCCGGGGAAAAAGAAAAGGCACGAAAATACTTAAAACAGGCTACAGGAAGGGAATTTGAGGTTCCGGAAAATATGACTCATGCCAGTGATATTATTTATAAATTCCGTGATGAGATATTTTCCAGGAGAAAGTATGAGCTTGTAAATAAAAAGACGGGCAAGCCTTTAAGAATTGTAGAACATATAGGCTGCCATTATGCAAAAATATTTCCCAGAAAAGGAGTGGGAGGAGCTGAATTTCCCCAGGTACTTAGCGGAATGATTGAATCATGGGGGGGTGAGGTAGTTGATTACCCTGAACGCAGGCATTGCTGTGGCTTTGGATTCAGGCATTATCTTATTATGGCAAACAGGGGTTATTCAGTAGCAAACTCAAGAAAAAAATTTGAATCAATGAAACCTTATTATCCGGATGCAATAGTATGCAACTGTCCGGGCTGCACTATGTTTATGGATAAATGGCAATATGTGATTGCCGAAATGGAAAATAAGACATACGGAACAAACGGGCAGGGAATACCGGTGCTTACCTACGAAGAGCTGGCCGGACTTGTCCTGGGATATGATCCCTGGGATTTGGGCCTGCAGATGCACCAGGTACAATGTGAACCATTGCTTGACAAGATGCAGATAGAATATGATCCTGATCTTAAATACCGCGGTGTCAATGGAGAAAAGCTGGAAATTCCTGTGCAGAATGATTATATGTTTTAACGTCCTAAAACCAACATAAAGTGAAAAATATAATTATTATCGGAGGAGGGATAGCAGGTATTGAAGTGGCAAGTTCGTTATCCGCACTTGGATATGAAGTGACATTAATGGAAAGGAACTCCGAGCTTGGCGGGAAATTACAGAATTACGACTGCCTTTTTCCAAACTTCAGGCCTGCATCTGATATAAAGAAATATATATTTAATAAATGCAGCAAAAACGGATTTGATATTTATACAAATACTGAAATTATTGATATTTCCAGGAAAAATGGCAGGTTTTTATTACGTGCAAAAGATAATAAGACTTACAGGTCAGATGCAGTAGTTTTAACAACAGGCTTTGATTTTTTCGATGCCAGGAAAAAAGAAGAATACGGGTACAAAATATATGAGAATGTTTTAACATCAGTTGACCTGGAAGAGAAATTCAAGAGCGGTGAAAAAATTACAACATCAATCGGGAATACCCCGAAGCGTATTGCTTTCATTCACTGTGTTGGTTCAAGGGATGAGAAATCGGGGCATCATTATTGTTCAAAAGTATGTTGCATCACAGGAGTAAAACAGGCTATTGAGTTAAGCGAAAGATTACCTGAAGCTGAGATTTTTTGTTTCTATATGGATTTAAGGATGTATGATCAGGGATATGAAGAGCTTTATCGTTCAGCACAGGAGAACTATAATATTCAGTTTATTCGCGGCAGGCTGTCAGAAGCCTCGGAAAACCTTGATGAAAGCCTGTTAATAAAAGCGGAGGATACTCTTTCAGGGCGTCCGCTGAAGATGAATGTTGACCTGCTTATACTTCTTATTGGCATGGAGCCCGGTGCAGGAACAGTTGGCCTGGCCAGGAGCTGTAATCTGGTCTTTGACAGCAGTGGATTTATTAAAACAAAAGACGCTCATACACATAGAAATTTATCATCAGAGAAAGGGATATTTCTCGCAGGTGCCTGCTCAAGCCCAATGTCAGTAAACGATACTCTTGAGAATGCAAGATCAGCAGTGATAGAAATTCATAATTACTTTAATGGCACTGATTAATATGAAGAAATTTGGATTTAATATACACGAAACACGGACAATTGATTTTGACCAGTTTGACGGAAGATTACTTAAGTATGTCCTTACTCATGAACCATCATTCCGTGTTTGCCTCTCATGCGGAGGATGCACGGCAACTTGCAGTGCCGGAAACCTTATAGATTTCAATATAAGGAAAATGAATCTTCTGATAAGACGCGGAGAAACAGAAGGACTGGAACAGGAAATAAATAAATGTATGCTTTGTGGCAAATGTATTCTTGTATGCCCCCGTGGAATAAATATAAGAAATGTTATTATGCTGATAAAAAAGGGAATAGTAAAATATAAAACTGAAGCGAAATCTGATCAAAAATATTACTGCTATGCATAAAGATATATTCACATTACCATTTGCGGCAGGCCTGACATTCTTAATAACTTATACAGTAATAACTTTTGCCAGGTGGATCACCGGATTGTCAAGAATTGATAAAATAAGGATATGGAAGAATATTCCTACAAACAGAACTTTGGTATCCATAAAAGAAGCATTTATGGAAGGCCTCCTGCACCGTAAGATATTCAGAAAGAACCCCTTACTTGGATATATGCATATGAGTCTGGCCTTTGGATGGTTTCTTTTAATTGTTGTCGGTCATATTGAAACAATATTCTATAAGCAGTCATTGTCATTTCCTTTTCACCTGCCCCTGTTTTACAGATATTATGTGACAGAGGAACCCGGATTTTACCTTTCCGGCACTTTTTCCTTTACTATGGATCTTCTTCTTTTATTTGTTTTATCGGGAGTCGGACTGGCATTATTCAAGAGATTCAGAAGTAAATTATTCGGAATGAAGAAAACTACAAGTTTAAAGACAGGTGACAGGATTGCATTGATATCATTATGGTGTATTTTCCCGTTGCGTTTTTTAGCTGAAGCTTTTACTTCCGGAGTGTATCATAACGGTAGTTTCCTCACTCAGCCTTCAGGTGATTTCTTTAATTCATTTCTGCCACTTGATTCTCTTATTTATCCGGCATGGTTTGCTTATTCCCTGTCACTGGGATTTTTCTTTGTGTCCTTACCAAATTCAAGGTACATGCATATACCTACTGAGATATTATTTATCTTTTTAAAGAATTACGGTATCAGGCTTAAAAAAAGGTGCAACACTTATTCGCTTGTGCAGGTTTATTCATGTTCACGCTGCGGAATGTGTCTTGATACCTGTCAGCTTAACGGAGCGGGTATTGGAAACACACAATCAGTTTATGTACTTAAGAATATCAGGAACAAAAACCTTACAGATGAGACGTTATTTAATTGCCTGTTATGCGGGAGATGCCAGCAGGAATGTCCGGTAGGTGTAGAATTAAATGATATACGAATAACGCAGAGAATTGAATCAACGCTTCAGTATAACTCATCATATGATTACTTGCAGGAGGGTGAGGCGGAAAAGGCAGATGTTATATATTTTGCAGGATGTATGACACATCTGACGCCTGCAATTAAAAAATCAATGAAAGATATTCTTGATTTTGCAGGTGTTAATTACTGGTTCATGGATGAGGAAAAGGCCCCTTGCTGCGGACGTCCTTTAATGCAGGCAGGGCAGTTTAATGCCGCAGAAAAGCTGATATTGAATAACCAGCACTTGATTGAGTCATCAGGAGCAAGGGAGCTTATTGTATCATGTCCGATATGCTATAAGGTATTCAAAGAAGATTATACCCTGCATAATATTGAAGTCAAACACCATTCAGAATATCTGCTGGGGCTGGTAAAGGCTAATGTTTTACCTTCGGCAAGGCTGCCTCATGCAATAATTTACCATGATCCCTGCGAATTGGGAAGGGGCAGCGGCATATATGAACAACCGCGCGAGCTTCTGGAAAGATATGTTGATGTTCTTAAGATTAAAGATGAAAGGGAGCACAGCTTTTGCTGCGGAGGAAGCCTTGCAAATCTTAAGATCCAGATGGCAGAGCGGGACAAAATAAGAAACAAGGTACTGGAAGAATATATGAAGTATGAACCCGATTTTCTTGTTACCTCCTGCCCCTTATGCAAAAAGACCTTTTCAAAAGGCACAAAAATTGATGTTTATGATATCGCTGAAATAGTGGCAAGGAATTTGAAAACCAGCGATCAAAGGATTAAGCTGACAAAACAACTGAACAAGAAAATATACCATACAGAGCTTATTTGATTTTTCTGCCAATCTTCTGTAATACTCTCTAAAATGCGTTCTTCATCATGAAGAACGCATTTTTCCCGGTAGGTTAAAAGCAAACTATAGTTCTCTTATTTTAATGTTCCTGTACCACACATCATCGCCATGATCCTGAAGTCCGATATATCCTTCTTCAGCAACATTTGCCCAGTCAGGATTAAAAGTTACGAATTTGCTTTTTCCCACCATTTCATTCCAGTCACTTGTCCACAGGTGGTATTCAAGAATTTTTTTCCCGTTAAGCCAGTGCTCAACAAGGCCCTTTTCGCAGTATATTGCAGCCTTGTTCCATTCACCGAGGGGTTTTACTATGTCCCGCGTAACAGGTATAAGGTCGTACAACGCTCCGGCGCAGTGTGTAGTATCAAGTCCGTCCCTGTGGTTATCATTATCCAGAACCTGCATCTCAGGTGCTGTATGCCATATCGGTTTTTCTTCCAGCTCCCGGGCAAGGTAGAAAATACCGCTGTTCCCGCCCTTTGAGATTTTCCATTCAAGCTTAAGTTCAAAATTTCTGAATTTTTTATCATATATTATATCGCCTCCTGTTCCTCCGGCCTCACCTTTGCCTGTGCCGATGCACCTTAGTGTGCCTTCTTCGACAACCCAGCCACTGTCAGGAAAAGTACTTTTATTATAACCTCTCCAGCCCTCAGTGGTTTTTCCATCAAACATCAACATCCAGCCTTTTTCAACTTCAGCCTCTGTAAGAGCATTTACTGCAACTGCTGTTTTTTCTGTTCCCTCGTCAGTTGCTGAGATATCGCCAGTCCTGCCTTTGCAGGCATAAATTATTATTACGCCAAGTACAAGAACAATAATAAGAATGAGATTTGTTGTTTTCATAATTTATGGTTTTAATGTTATTCAGTCATATTTTATATTACAGGCTCCAGCCTTCCCTGTATGTATGCTTAATATATTCTTCAGCCGTCTGTTTTGCATTCATAGTAATCCTTTGTGTATCGAATTTAGGATCTCCTTCAATAACAGTAAATTTATCTGAAGTAACAACCCTTATTTCATCGGTATCCGAGATATTTGTAAATTTCATCTTTTCCCCGTTCCACTTCAGTTCCCTGTTCAGGTCCTGCAGGCGGACAGCAACTACACCCATAACTACCATTTCATTAAGGGGACCGGCGTATCCGAAGTTTGAGCTTGTCTCCACCCTGTTTTCCGGATTTTCCTTGCATGCCCTCACCCAGTCCATCACATGTCCCAGTTCAACTCTTCTCAGTGTCTTTGGCGGCTCCTGGAAATTATCCATCTCTGAATATGGTAAAAGGATGGGTTTGCTTGACCAGCATCCGCACATAAGCGTCCTTTTGCTTCCTACGAGCAGGCACCCGCCGTTCGGATCCCTGCCCGGAATTTCTCCGTCAGGCAGTTCGGCAGGCCTTGGGGGTAGCAGACCGCCGTCATACCAGGTTACTGTTACTTCAGGCATATTAACCTTTGGCATATTTTTACGTGCAGGAAACTTATATTTTACTATTTCTGCCGCCGGGGGACTTTCATTGTTTATTTGCGTTGAGCTGCCCTGAACACTTACAGGATATTCCAGGTTCAGTGCTTTGAATATTGGATCAAGGATATGGCATGCCATATCGCCTAAAGCCCCTGTGCCAAAGTCCCACCATCCCCGCCAGTTCCACGGCGTATATGTTGGATGATAGGGTCTGTATGCAGCAGGACCAAGGAACAGATCCCAGTCCAGTGTAGCAGGTACAGGAGGTGTTTCCTGCGGCCGTTCAAGGCCCTGCGGCCAGATGGGCCTGTTTGTCCATGCATGGGCTTCCCTGACCTCACCTATAGCACCGTCCCACACCCATTCACACATTTGACGCAGCCCCTCACCGGAATTACCCTGGTTTCCCATCTGAGTAGCTACCTTGTATTTTCTGGCAGTCTCGGTCAATAACCTCGATTCGTAAACCGAATGAGTCAATGGTTTCTCACAATACACATGCTTACCCATCTTCATTGCAGTCATTGCAACAATAGCATGTGTGTGATCAGGAGTGGCTATTACCACCGCATCAATATCCTTTACTTCTTCAAGCATCTTACGAAAATCTTTGTACTTCCTGGCTTCCGGATATTTATTAAAGACTTCTGCAGCATATTTCCAGTCAACGTCACATAATGCCACAATATTTTGATCTACTATCTGCCGGAGAACATCTCCTCCCTTGCCTCCTATTCCTACTCCGGCAACATTAAGTTTATCGCTGGGGGCTTTATGTCCTAATCCGCTGATAACATAGCTGGGCAGAATAGTAAAAGCAGCAGTTGCCTTAGCTGCATTGCCTACAAATGCCCTGCGCGATATTTTTGAATTGTTTGAGGTTTTGCTCATAGCTGGTACTATTTATTGGTTAATATTTATATTATTCTTTGCCTGTCTTTATCCCAGAAAACTTTCCTGTTCTCCCTGTAAGAAATTGCACTCATGTGCGCAGTGATAGCTTCTTCAAATCCTTTGTCAATATTGTCGCTGGGTTGTGTATTTGTTTTTATGCAATCAATCCACTCCTTAATATGCAAAAATGTTGTATCTACCCTCTGTCCATCACGGTAAGTATATAACAGGCCCCTTTGGGCAAAATACTGCTCTGTTGGGGATACAATGCCGTCAATATTATTTTTTCCTGGAATGTAATTGTAAACCGGCACATTAGGATCAATCCTGCCATTTTCTATTTTTTTTCTGAACCTTGTAGAGTTTGATTCGACTTTAACCTTTAATCCTCCGTTAATCTCCATACTGGCATCGTGGCCCATTATTAATGTACCACGATGAACTTCACTTGACAGTGTAGCAGAGTATAAAAGCGACAGATTACGGTCAGGGTATTCCATGGTTGTTTGAATAACATCAGGTACAGTTCTGCCATCCTTAAAAAAATATATGCCTCCTGATGATACAGCAGAATAGGGTATGCCTATACCCATTAGCTGATTTACAAGATCGTATTCGTGTGTCATCAGGTCCCCTGATAAACCAAGACCATAGTCCCACCAGCAGCGCCACCTGAAAAATCTCTCAAGGCTGAAACCGTGCCAGGGAGCCTGCCCGATAAACTGCCTCCAGTCAATATTATCAGGATTTGCTTCAGGATGAATAGGATACACCCATGCCCCGTTCGGGGAATTCCTGTTTGTCGTTAATTCAACAAGTGATATATTTCCAAGAATATTCTCATCAATAATTTGCTTTGCAGCACTGCAGTATTCATTCTGAATGCCCTGGTGACCAAGCTGAAATATTATATTATTTTCCTTTACAGCTTTTACCAGTTCATATGTTTCTTTAACTGACCAGGTCATTGGCTTTTCACAATAAACATGTTTGCCGTTTTTTGCAGCCTCTATTGCAACAGGTGCATGCCAGTGGTCAGGAGTTGCAATAATTACCGCATCAATATCCGGTGATGAAACAAGGTCTTTATAATTCAGAAATCTTTCCGGTTTTTTCCCGGTCCTGCCTTTGATACCTTCCCTGTGTATATTCATCCCTGCCAGCAACGCTTCTTCTGCATGTATATCAAATATATCACATATGCCATTGACAACCAGGTTCATATCCTCCTGGTCCATATAATCCTCGTATATAGTATTAAACCGGTCAGATTTTGCAGCTTTCTTATTATCATCAATCCATTGGGGTTCCGCAAAACCAGAGGCTCTCAGAAGATGCCTGCCCCTTCCTCCAAAACCGACAATACCCAGACGAATAATATTTTCCTTTTTAGCCTCTTTTAATAGCTTAACCGGCCCAGGTACAATATTTAATTCGTCCAGGATATTATTCCTGTATATGTTCTCCAGCTTTTTTCTGCGGTAGATACCATAAGCAAAAACTCCCAAAACAGGTATAGTGGCAAGTCCTTTTAATAAATCCCTCCTTCCGATCAACCGGGAGGTCTGCTTAACTTTCTTTTCTTTTTTCTTTTTTTTCTCTGATTTTTTCCTTTTCATCTCATCCTGTTTCTGATTATTTAAAGTAATAAAAAAACAATTCAGCAATTCAACAATTTAACAGTTTCATCTCAATCTTGATATGATCCTGTCAAGCCCAATAATCTTTCCTGTTGGAAAAAGGGTTATTACGGTAAGGGCTGACAATTCAATCAATGTTTTATTTACAATAAGATAATTTCCTTCCTGTGGAATAATATAGTTTAATCCTAAAAAAGGAGGGTGCGACAGGTAATAAAAACCAAGCAGTATTATACCGCATATTGCAGAGAATTTTGTAAAAATTCCCAGAATCAATCCCAGGCCTATTAATATTAATCCCCATATATTCAGGAAGTCTACAACATTCATAATACCGGAATTTGCCGCCATTGACTGGAAAATACCTGAGAAAATTCCCCTGGAATCCATCAGGTATTCAAATGATGTCCAGTTCGGATTAAGAAATTTTACCATTCCTTCATACAGGAAATGCCATCCGATAAGTACCCGAAGTGCCACAAGAACAATAATCTGACTATTCATAGTATAAGTAAGAGAACCTTTATTTGTCATATGTTTTACTTTATTATTTCACATTTTAAAGTTAATAATTATCACTGACCGTTCAAATACATATTTCAACCATTCACTTGCAATATCATAAAAATCTTTGTCTAATAATCAATCTATTTTGAATTTTATCATTAAAAATAATATTTATGTCTAACTCAAAAAAATCAAAAAAAATGAAAACTAAAAAATTAAGTCTGGAACAAATGGAAAACCTTGAAGGAGGAGAGTTAACCCCGGAGGCCCAATGTGGTATTGCGCTGGGGCTTTATGTGGTTGCTTTTATTGCTCTTGCAGCTGCAACCGGCGGTTTGGCAATAATATTGGCATTGGCAGGTTTTGGAGGCGCAATATGGGGAACCGTTGAGGCCTGTGACGGTGTAATTCACAATGGAGGAATGCCTGTTGAGCCAATGAATCCTACAGGCGGACAAAAGACAGGGAGTATTTAAATTAATGTTTTTCAGCATGAGAGTTTAATACACTGAATTCAATGAGGCTGTCCGAAAAAATCTTATCAGTAATAGCATGTGACTTGATCTTTGTGAGGGGATGAGTGCAGTATCCGGTATATGTTAATAGTTGTATATGACCAGCAAAGAATTAATAAAGCATAATGTTAAAGCATTAATAAGAGCCCCGTTTAGTGCAAAAGAAAATCCCGGGAGGCTTTTTATAATTGCCGGTAGCGTATTTATTATTTTTAATCTGGTGTTTCTTGGATTTTTTTTGGATAGCCTTATTAAACTTATTTATCCTGATGAAGATTCTATATATCTATTAAATTCTGCTTTAATATTCCTGCTTGCATTTGACATATTTTTTCGTTCATTAGTTCAGAGGTTGCCAAAAGCTGATTTTATGCCTTATTTACTGTTGCCTGTTAAAAGATCCATTATTATTCATTTTTTAATCTTCAAATCATTTATCAGTTTTTTAAATCTTTACCTTATACTCATTATTGTCCCGTTTCTGCTAAGAACAGTTCTTATATACTATGGTCTGATCTATGTAATCACCTATTCTACAGGATTTTTGCTGTTAACAATAACTAATCAGCTGCTGATAAATATTTTAAATTCTCTGGTACAGAAACGTTTTCTGTTAAGTTTTTTACCATTTCTTATTGTAATAATACTGTTCATTATAAGATTTAATTTAAACTATCCTGCAGGTATTAAGACAGCTTTTATAGGTTATGCGATCCTGAATGGTAATTGTATTGTATTTGCAGCTCTAATACTTTTTATTGTCTTATTATTTTTTTTAAATAAAATAACATTCAAAGTGCTATTGTCAGGTGAAATAGACCATGGTAATATAATTCACGGGAGAAAAAAAATAATTAAAAACTTGAATTTTCCCGAATGTTGGGGAATAATCAGGGAATATATGAAACTGGAACTGTCAATGATTTGCAGGAACAAACGTACAAGGCAAAATATCTGTTACGCGCTGTTTTTTATTTTTTATAGTATGTTATTTCTATTCTTCAATAAAATATTCTGGAATTCAATTTATGTTGAGCAATTTGTATATCTAATAACAACCGCGGCATTTACTCTTTTTCACGGACAGTTGATGTTAAGCTGGGAAAGCTCTTTCTTTGATTTTATCCTTGCTTATAATATTACTTTTAAGAATTTTTTAAAAGCCAAGTATTATTTATTTCTTATAATAAATATTTTACTCGGAATAATTCTATTCCCTGCTTTACTGTTGATGCAAACAGATTTAAATCTGTTTATTAGCATTCTTATTTTCAACACAGGAGTCACAAACCTTCTTATAATTTATAATTCAATATTTAATACAGGAAAGATTGATTTATCACGTAAAGCTTATGCGAACTGGCAGGGAATTCATTCTAAGCATTTATTAATAATTATTATAGTAGTCCTTATTCCTTTTATCATATCTTATATAATCAGGCAAATTGCATCGGAATTCTATATATACTTTGTATTTATACTTACAGGAAGCATAGCTGTAATATCCCATAATAAATGGATTAACCTTATTGCAAAAGAATTCCTAAAAAGAAAATATCTGAATGTTGAAGCCTACAGGGAATAAATTATGGAAATAGTGATAAATAAAGTTATAAAAACCTATACGAACAAAATTGTTGTTAACATAGATTTTCTAAAAATCAAATCAGGTGAATTGTTTGGTATTGTTGGGAATAATGGTGCAGGTAAAACTACCCTTCTGCGGTTAATTTTAGATCTCGTAAAGCCGGATCAGGGAGAAATCAAATCAGGAGTTGTACCTGTTTCAAGAAGTGAGGTATGGAAAAATTACACTTCTTCATTTCTGGATAAATATTTCTTAATAGATTTCTTAACACCAGTGGAATATTTTCAGTTCATTGGCAAATTATATGGATTAAAAAATAATGAGTTAACAGCACGGCTTAAGATATACAACAGATTTATGAATAATGAGATTCTTAATAATAACAAATATATCCGGCAGTTTTCGACAGGTAATAAACAAAAGATCGGAATAATCGGAGCATTATTGGCTGAACCCGAGATATTGATTCTGGATGAGCCTTTTAATTACCTTGACCCCTCCTCTCAGAACATAATCAAGATGCTTATAAAAGATCTTAATAAGAGATATAATTCAACAATACTAATCTCCAGTCATAATTTGCATCATATGGCTGATACATGTTCCAGAATGATTTTAATGGAGAAAGGAAGAATAATCAAGGATATAACAGGAAATAATCATGGATTCAAAGAACTTGGAGAATATTTTAACCCGGCTTGATAGCAAAACTTTGTTTATTATAATCACCATGTGTCTGATTATAAACAATTACTTTATAAATGAATTTATTTATAGTGATGATATCTTATATGATGCTTTGGATGATCAACTTAGTATTGATCGCATAACAACGATAGTCTATTTAATAAATAAATTGAAGTGGATCGGATATGTAATTATTCCTGTAATACTCCTGGTAAAGACATATGTGATTTCATTTTGTATTGAGATTGGGGCTATTTTTAAAGGTTATACAGTAAGCGTTAAGAAAATTTTCCATGCAGTCCTTCTGGCTGAAACTGCATACCTGGCAGGACAAATTATACGAACTGCTATTATTTATTTTTCAGATTTTGACAGTATTAACGAAATTCAGTACTTCTATCCTTTTTCATTATTTAGCTTCTTTAACTCCTGCAATCTGGCAGAATGGTTAATTTATCCTTTACAGATGATTAACCTGTTTGTTATAATGTACTTTCTGTTACTTGCATATGGTCTTTATCTGATCTTAAGGAAAAACTTTACAGAAATGTTATCATTTGCATTCAGAACATATGGAACATGCCTGCTGATATGGATTTTGCTGGTAATGTTTATTAATGTTAATATTTTATGATATGCTTTTCAGAAGGTATTTAAAATTTATGGTTTCTGCCCTGATTTTTTTTGC
>CAZFHF010000020.1:0-10064 GCA_964518655.1 uncultured Bacteroidales bacterium
TGCTACTACTGCACAGGTGAATTTGCTGGATATTTATGGTAATCCTACTGAAACAAATGTAAATATGACTTTCCATGACTCATTTTCAGGCAAGATAATCTATAATTATATTCATACCATTAACCACAGAGGTAAGCCTGACACTCTTATCCTGGACCATCTGCTTACTTACAGGCTTGAAGTGCATACTATACCACCTGTTACTGTCGATAATATAAAATTAACAGTAGGGAAGCATACCATTATCGCTGCCGATGCACCTCAGGGTACGCTTGTCGCTAAAACCAATGACGGCCATCAATACCGCGACCTGGATTATATTGTGAGGAAAGCTGGAGATCCTAAGACATTGAACATTCAGACTATGTATAAGGAAGAAAAATACCTTGTTGGTAAATATGATATTGAAATTCCTGTTCTGCCGAGAATTTATGAATATGACGTTGATATAAGTCAGAGTAACACAACAACCATATTAATACCGCGCCCCGGAATCGTAACCCTTATTAAAGCTTCAACGGGTTATGGCAGTATATACAACAGGATCAGCAATAAACAGGAAGAATGGGTATGCAATATTAATGACAAGATAAAAAACGAATCGATATTACTTCAGCCCGGATATTACAGGATTGTATACAGGGCACAAAATGCTAAACAAACTCTTTATACTGTTAATAAGACTTTTGAAATCAAGTCAGGAGGTTCTGTAGCTTTACAGCTATATTAATATATGCCCGGGAATGGCAAGCAAAACAAATGATTATACTGATAAAGAGCTGCTGGAGTTATTTCGTAATGATGACAGTAAAGATCTTGCTTTCAATCTTATTGTTAGAAAATACCAGGAAAGAATTTACTGGCATATTAGAAAAATGGTAATAAATCATGATGATGCAGATGATATACTGCAAAATACTTTTATTAAGGTATGGAAAGCACTCAAGGATTTCAGGAAAGAGTCCGGATTGTATACATGGTTATACAGGATAGCTACTAATGAAGCATTAACATTCTTAAACAGGAAGAAAAAAAAGGTGTTTATAGCACTCGTGGATGTAAATAAACAGTTGGCTGATACCCTTGAAACAGATCAATACTTCAACGGGGATGAACTGCAATTAAAACTGCAAAAGGCATTGCTTACCCTGCCTGAAAAACAAAGGCTGGTATTTAACATGAAGTATTTTGACGATATGAAATATGGTGAAATATCCAAAATATTAAATATATCGGTAGGAGCACTTAAAGCATCTTATCATCATGCAGTAAAAAAAATTGAAAAATATTTAACCAATGATTAAACCTTTAGTATTTTTAATGGTCTAAAGGTCAGGAATAAATATATCAGGAATGGATGATATAAGTAAAATAGGGCCTAATCTGTCAAAAATAAAGAAGGAAAAGCATTTTGCAGTACCCAAAGGTTATTTTGAAAGATTTCCTGCACGTATGAGTGATAAAATTCATGCTGAGCAGGAAATGGGTTTCTATAAAAAGCATGTTCTGACTTTAAAGCCATACTTCGCAATTGCAGCAATATTTTTAGGTTTGGTTATTGTTGGTAAAATCTCATACGAGCTATTAAATCCAGGGTCCACTGGCACTGACCTTGAAAGCAATGAAATTGTTGCTTTAATTGAAGACGATATTTATTATTATTCTGATGAAATAATCCTGGACGTCATATCTATGAAAGAAAATATATCAACAAATGAAAGCATGGAAAGTCATGATGAGGATCTTACCAATGATGTTATTGATTACTTGATTGATGAAAATATTGACTTATATGATATTATTGAAGCATTATAACTTATATAGTAATGAGAACATTTATTCTGTACAGCATTCTGGTATTAATATCTGTTAATGCATTAACACAGCAAGATAAAGAAGAAAATCTTAAGAAGTTGCAGGACCAGAAAGTCGAGTATTTCACAAAAAGACTTGAGCTTACAAGGGATCAATCCAAAAAGTTCTGGCCCGTATATAATGATTATCAGAATAGAAAAAACCTCATAGCACAGGAGAGGAGAAACACAGTCAAATATTTTACTGAAAACTCCGAAAATATAAGTGAAGAAGAAACTGCGGAATTGCTGGATAAATATATTAATTACCAGAAAAGAGAAACCGTGCTTCTTGAGGATTATGCCAATAAATTTCATGAATTTTTACCGGAGAAAAAGGTTATGCAGGTATTTATCCTTGAGGTGCAATTCCGGCAATGGCTGCTGAAAATGCATATGAAACCCCGCCCAAATGTGAGATAGAGAAATTATTGACGCACAAATAATGCTTTTATTAAATGTGACATTAATTTGGGATTCTCCTTCAACCTCCTTGTACAATAGTTGAACCAGTCATTGCCGAACGGAACGTATACTCTCATAGGATGCCCCAACTCCACAAGTGAATTCCTTAGTTTGGGAGTAACGCCATAAAGCATCTGAAATTCATATTTCGTTGCCGGCAGATTATATTTTTTGATAAGATCAAGGGTATCCTTTATTAAAATTTTATCATGAGTGGCAATTGCTGCATAATAATTGTTCTTAAACATATACTCAAGGTCTTTTAAGAAATGATGGTTGATTTCATGATATTTTTTATATGCAATCTCCTTACTCTCAATATAAATACCCTTACACAGCCTTATATTTACAGGGATATTATCTTTGTTAAGATCACTAAGTGATCCAAGGTCGGGTAGTGTCCTTTTCAGATATGACTGAAATACCAGCCCGATATTTTCCGGGAATTCAGAGTGTAATTTTCTGAATAATTCTATTTCAGCATCAGTACATTTCGAGTCTTCCATATCTATCCTGACAAGATAACTATTATCAGCTGCTTTCTTTACCACCTCAAGAATTTTGTTATAACAAAGCACATTGTCTGTTAACAACCCGAACATCGTAGGTTTCACTGAGAATGTTGTATCAAGGCTCTGGTTTATAGCTTCATCAATAACCTGCAGATATTTGTTTTTATAAGAATCGATTTTTTTAATGTTTGTCTGATATTCGCCAAGCAAATCAATACTTACTTTCAATCCGTTTTTATTGAATTCTTTTGAAACCTTTATAACATCCTGCAAATTCTTTCCTGCGATATACCTCTTTGAAAAGAGCCATATAAACCTTTCAGGCATAAGGGGCAATGTGGATACTATTACCTTATTCATTACCATCAGCTTAAGTATGTTAGGTAAATATTTATTTTAAGTTTCAACACTGCGTATAAACAGCATTTTCAAATTTAACTGTTAATGATAATTATTAAAATGAGTATTATCATAAAATAAAAAGGCGGACAATTTTGTCCGCCTTTTTATTTTGTATTATATATTACTTAATAAACAATGACCTTGCTTATGTGCACCAGTCTTTTATTAAAAATTCTCAGGTAATATATCCCTTTTGAATATCCGGAAATATCAATCGTTTCGTTGAACAATCTGTCGGTTATGATTTTGCTGTTATACATCAGTATGCCCTGTGCATTTAATATTTCAAGCGTCAGGTCGCCGCAGCCGTTAACATCTACCTCGAGGTTAATGATACCGTTGGCAGGATTTGGATAAATCTTCACTGAAATGATTTCCGGAGCGGTATTATCAATACCAGACGGCATATTAATTCTCACCGATTTTATCGTCTGGCAGTCATTATAACTCGTTACGGTTACGGTGTATATACCCGGATTAGTTACAGTATATAATGAATCTGTTGTTGCATCCTGCCAGATATATGATTTATGTCCCCCTCCCGCATGAAGAACATGAGGAAGAGTTGTGTTAAGCACTCCGTTATCATCTCCAAAATCCACAACCGGGCTTTGCTCTATGATCATATTTAAAGTTATGGTATCATTTGACGGTTTAATATCAGTGTCAAGCAAAGTAAATATCGTAAACACCGTAATGCCTGTTTCGCTAAGATTAATAGTTGAACCCAGCTGGAAATCTATGTTTTCTCCGAATCCCAGTGAACTTTGTCTTTCAACCAGCTCGTTGCCGACAAGATCACCGCCCAGGTAATATTTTACGTAAATGTCTTCATCTGCACCAATAATTGTGGTTCCCAGGTTGCTTATTTCAACTTCCACATCATTGTAAATACCGCTGCACATATCTTCAGATAAATTGATATCAGTAATTCCAACATCAGTGTAGTTCAGGTAGACTGTTATATTATCCGATGAGTAGCATCCAGTACGTGTATCTGTTACTGTGACGCTGTAATATCCTGATGCTGTGACCAGGTATGTGTGTTCATCGTGTGCATCCTGCCAGTTATAGCCGTAATATTCATTATATCCTGCATTCAGCAGTACTTCAGCCGCTTCAACGATATACGGGTCAGGCAGTCCGAAATCAACAACCGGTGCCGGATAAACATATACTGTGTCAACAAGCGTATCGTTGGCCGGGCGAAGATCACCATCGGTGGTTGCTACCAATGTAAACTGATAGTCGCCTGAAGCACTTAAGTTTACAGTCTGACTAAAAGCATGTGTATATGTGGCAGAGGGATTCAAATTTGCCCCCAGGGTGATTGATGCTATCCTATATGACTCACTGTTAACCTTATATCTGACATAAATTTTTTCGTCTGAGATTAATGTGTCATTTCCTGTATTTTTGACTTCAAACTGGACCTGGGCGCTTGAAGGGAAGCTGCAATTGCTGACAGGACTTAATAGTGCATTCGCGGAAACATCACGTATTTTAATCCTTACATTAGCCGTATCATATGCTTCACATCCATTTTCATCCCAGACAATAACATGATATATACCGGAAGTCCCAACTACATGAACCTGGTTCGTGTCTCCATCTTCCCACAAATAATCGCTGTAGCCGCTTCCCGGATCCAAAGCATAGGTAAGTGCTTTAACTGTTGTATCCGGACCGATATCAACTGTTGGATAGCCAAAGACTTCAACATAGGTTATTACCGTATCGTTTGTAAGAACAGTATCACCTGGCATATCAGAATATATCTTGAATTTATAAGTGCCAATAGAGGACAGGTCAAGCGGTGCTTCCTCAAATTCATGAAGGTAAGTTTTGCCTCTTGGCAGTGCTTCATCAAAGATTACAGTATCCACAACCGGCAGTCCGTCATTAAACTCATAAGTAACTACCACTTCTTCACCCTCGTCAATGCTGTCAGTACCGAAGTTTTTCAACCTTACTACAGGATACTGGTTATCGCCGATCTCACAGTCTGATACAGGATAGTCCAGGTCATCAATGCCGATATCGTTAAACAGCAGTTCAATTAATATTGAATCTACTGTTTCACATCCGTTTCCTCCTGCATCAGTAATTGTTACATAATAGATGTCGGCTTTTGGTATCTGCAGGCTGTCTTCAGTGGACATATCTTCCCACAAATAATTGTATCCCGGTACGGATGGCACATTAGGTCTTACTACCACAGTATCAGGCTCTTTCGTTGTAATTGTATCAATCCAGTTGGCAGTTGGATTCTGCAATACTTCAAACATTAATGTTGTAGTGTCATTATTGTAATTGTAATACCACGGGTCATCGTCACTATATGAATAAGCAGTGGCATTATATATTCCCGGAGTAGTGATAAGTACTTCCTGGCTGAATTTATAAACAAGGGTGTTACCTGCAGGCAAGCTGCCTGTTAAAACAACCTCTTCGGTAAATGATTGTGCTCCGACATCGATATCCAGTCCGACGAGTATGGTATCGTTAATTTCCAGGTCATTAGGCCCGTAATTCTTTATTGATACTGAAAAGCGGTCAGGGTTAACATACTGGCAATCATCCCCCACAGAATCAATTGAAACAACTCCGACGTCAGTCGGAGCCTTGAAAATATTGAAATCATCAAAAGCAACACCCTGGTCAACACTTGATGAATCAGTGGCAAAGGCTATCCTGAATTTTACTTTAGGTATACTTACTGTCGCTGAAGGCAATATTTGTTTTATTGTCTTCCATCCGCCGCTAAGTCCTGCCCATCCTCTGGATTTAAGCGCTGATACACTGTCAGTGAACCAGTTCAAGGGCCATCCGTATTCATTTGTATCCAGCAGCATCCAGCTTGATCCCTCATCAATGGAGTATTGAACAGTAAATCCGTCATCTACAGGTTCAGTATCAAGCCAGTATGAAAATTCTGCTATATATCTGTTTCCATCTGATAGGTTATAGCATACACTTTCAACAAATGAAGAGTCATTATTTAAATAGTTTTTGTTGATATTTGTGACCCATGCCCTCACTCCTGAGGGTGGAGGATAAACGCCGGCCGCAGGGATACCCCACTGCCATGTTGAATTTCTTCCATAAGATCTCCATAAGCCCTGCACCGTTTCAAAGTCCTCATAATCATCAGGTGTTATTGTATGCTGAACATACAACTCCATACTATTGGCATCATTTGTAGTATCTTCGTCCTCAGTATAGTCTGTGGCGATAATGACATCGTAAATTCCCGGGGTGGACAAATCCAGAGTTTTTTCCAGGGTTACAACAATACTGTCATCAACAGGTATTGACTGGTATATAGTATCATAACCATAGCTTAATCCTCCGTTAATACTGAATTTTACGGGGATAGTATCCCCCGAAGGCTCTCCTGCATAGTTCCTTATTACTATTTTTATAGAGTCGTTGCCGGTATGCCCGCATCCGTGTTTAGGAAGCAATATGGTGGATACCCCAATATCGTCAGCCAGATAATCACCAACAATAGCGAAATTGTCAACATTCAGACCGCTGGCAACATTGCTTCCATCCGTAGGTCCCATATTAAATCTCACACTCACATTTTTCTTTCTTTCTGCTCCAAAGGGTGATAAGTCTATCAGTGCATAATTCCAGAGATTATCTGACATTTCAGTTCTGTAATCCTTGGCTACTATCCAGCTTTTAGCACTATCAACGGATAGCTTAAGTGTAAGGCTGTCATGAACCTCTTTATTTATCCATCTGTAGAATACAGCATAAACATCTTTATAGTAACCGCAATCGAAAATATCTGACTGCGCGTAGTAATTCTTGAAGTTTTCATAGTCACCAAGGTTGGGTAAAATACCTGTAAGATCGGTACCAAGAACATTATTTCCATCATAGGCTTCTTCAGGATCTGGATTACGGCCAGTCAATCCTCCTAATCCCTGAGGTGAATTAATTTGAAAATCAGGGTTCAGCGTCCAGTTTAATGCACCTTCAAAATCATCGTAAAATATTGAATTGAAAATCGTCCTGTTTCCTTCCGGAGAGAGCACAATATCCGGAACACTATATTCAATCTGTGCAGTGTTAGTATCACCATCAATAATATAAAATATATCATTTCCCACAACATATAAATTCTCGCCAAATGGCAGGCCTGCAGTATCAAGCTCAAGTTCAACACTGTTCACATGAAAAAGCGCATCAATAGTATTTAATTCCGTAGCTGCGGAATTTATATCATAAGTGATCCAAAGGTATGAATCACCAAATGGCAGAGTGCAATCGAGGGCATCGAATGTTACTGTTTCAGAAGAAATTGTTTGAGCAGATCCAATCTGGCTATGTGATTCAAAATATGGCACATCTGTAACATATAATTTTACTCCTGCATTGTCAATGTCAGAATTAGCGCTGTTTTGCGGAGAAACGCTTAAGGATTTAAGCATCAGATTTCCAATATTTCCAAATACATTTAACCTGATATTTACTACAGGATTATTTTCTGAACCGCTGGGAACAATATAGGAAGAATCCTGGTTGGCTTCATATTGTTTCAAATACATGGGTATAGCTCCCCGCTCCGTAATTTCTATTGAATCAAGACAAGCACCATATCCCCAGTTTGTTTCTCCTTCAAAAGCAATATAAACAGAATCTGAGAACATACTGTCAGGGATAAAAAAAGCTCTGAGAGTCCAGGTTGGGGTATTATAAAGGTATTCAAGGAAGGGATCACCCCAGTTGTCAGCCAGCTTCTTTTTAATGAACACCCTTACCTTTTCATAATCTGCAGGACTCCAGTCATCCTGTGCATGCCAGAATGTTAATTCCGGTTTTATGGCTGAGCTTAAGTCAATGGGCGGAGTGATAAGTTTTGTTTTCCATCCCCTGTATCCCTGGATCTGGAACAAGGCATTTAAGTTCCCGTTTTTAGCCTTGTTGGGGAATCTCTCATGGATATGCGGATCTTCGAAACCTCCATTTTCTGTTCTCCATGACAAACTTCCTTCAATAATATCCTGATCCCATGTAGTTGGGATGCCCCCCTCAAAATCTTCATGAAAATATCGTTGTGAAAAAACAGAGTATGGAAGTAAAAATATGAATAGGAAAATTACGGTAAACTTTAATATTCGGCACATGATATCTTTGATTTTTACATATAACACTTAAATTTGTTATATCTTAAAGTTATACGAAAATCTTGAATTTAAGTTTTTTTTTTTTGATATAGAACAATTTAAGCATTTTTTACGTAAAAGATTATAAATAAATTTATTATATTCAGTCTCAATATATTTTATTGCAATGATTAAACAAAACCGTCTTACGTTACTTTCTTTGTCATTTCTCATTTGTCTCAATACCTATTCACAGCTTGACAAGGAATTCTGGTTTGTAGCTCCTGCAGTAACAAAGGATCACTCGGCTGAGAATACTTGTGCATGCAACCCTCCCAATAACAGATGCGGGGCAGCACCTGCATCTTTAAACTTCACTAATGTTAACAATGCTGACGCTTTTGTAATAATCGAACAGCCTGCAAATGTGTATGATCCGGTACTTAATCCCACGGGATTTCAGCCAATAGCAATAACAGTACCTGCAAACGACTTTCTGAGATATGAGTTATGGGGCAATAATATCTGTAACGCTGACAACTGGAATATGAGAAAACTGGTAGAAAACAGGCTGGATCCTGTTGATCCTACAACAGTTCTTAAAAAGGGGATACGTATTACTTCAACTGAGATGGTTACTGTATACTATGAGGTAGAAGAGCAGAATAACTCGGATATATATGTTCTTAAGGGGGCAAACGCTTTAGGTGATGAGTTTTACACAAATTTTCAGACTAATGCGGATAATCATAATATTAGTCCTCAGAAGGCATATTCATCAATTGATATTGTTGCGGTTGACGGAGGAAACACAACAGTGTGGGTGTATCCTACGGAAGAAATACTGGGATGGGGAGCCGCTCCGTTCTCAGTAATTCTTAAACAGGGAGAGTCACTCTCGCTTGTTCCGGGCAGGGATCTTGGAGGTGGCAGTTACCAGTATTACAGGGACAGGAGACTGGAGGGAACGAGAATATTTGTCCAGGGGGGGAAGCGTGTTGCAGTAACGATATCTGATGATTCCGTTGACGGAGACACAGGTTGTTATGATCTGATAGGTGATCAGATAGTACCTGTTGAAGCAATATTTGAAGGGGGGCAGAGAGAATCTCTTATTGGCACCGAATATATTGTCTTAAGCGGAAACCTGGGTGCAGGAAATAATGACAGGGCTTATATACTTGCAACAGAAAACGGCACTGATATTACTGTTACTGATATTACAAACACACTTACTTATAATTATTCTATAAACGAAGGGGATCAGATCAGATTTACCATTGCCAGCAACTCGGATATAACCTTGATAGAATCAGACAATCCTGCTAAACCAGTATATGTAATGCATGTCACAGGCGCAGGAGGGGGTTGTGAAATCGGAGGTTCGGTATTACCAACAACATCGGCATGTACGGGATCATTTAATGTGGGTTTTTCCCGCGGAACAGAAGCCAGTAAGGATTTCCTGCTGAATATTATGGTGAGGGAAGAGAATGACAATGATTCTGCAAGGTACTGCTTTGTATTTAACGGTGATCCCATAACCTTTATCGGGGATAATTTCACAAAGATAGCAGGCACAAAATGGTGGGCAGGCCAGTTTGATTTTGATTCCATTAGCCAGCATTCACGCAACATATTATCCAATACAAAGAACATTTTCCACCTTGGAACGCTTAACGGGGGTTCGGCAAATGGCGGCAACTATGGGT